>JAIDKM010000001.1 GCA_029051915.1 Alistipes sp.
TTTTTCTATTTTTGGCGCGAATCCAGAATCCGAACAGCTATGAATCCGAACGAGCAGTTGCAGTCTCTGATCGAAAACTACCTGGCCCAGGCCGAGTTTCCCGCCGAGCCGGAGCTTCTCTATGCGCCCATCGCTTATTCGCTCGCCGGGGGCGGCAAGCGGCTGCGGCCCATGTTGGTCTTGCTTTCGCATGCCGTTTTCAACGATGACGTGCAGCAGGCTTTGCCCGCCGCTGCGGCCGTCGAGGTGTTCCACAACTTCACGTTGCTCCACGACGACATCATGGATAACGCGGCCATCCGCCGCGGCAAGCCTTCGGTCTTCGCCAAGTGGGGTCGGAACGTGGCGATCCTCTCGGGCGACGCCATGTTGATCTATGCCTATCGGTTGTTGAGCGGGCTTCCGGCCGAGCGGTTGCCGCAGGTGCTCGCCACGTTCAATACGATGGCGCTCGAGGTATGCGAGGGGCAGCAGTACGACATGGACTTCGAGCAGAAACAGAAGGTTTCGGTGGTCGAGTACATGCACATGATCGAGTTGAAGACCTCGGCTTTGTTGGCCGGGTCGGTGCAGATCGGCGCTTTGTTGGCCGGGGCTTCGGAGGAGGATTGCCGCAAACTCCGGCGCTTCGCCGTCGAGCTGGGACTGGCTTTCCAGTTGCAGGACGATTTGTTGGATAGTTACGGCGACGAGCGCCTGGGCAAGGCGATCGGCGGCGATATCTTGGAGGGCAAGAAAACTTACCTCATGGTTACGGCCATGAGCCGGGCCGACGAGCCTACCCGCGAGGAGTTGCGCCGCTTGTTGGGCGACACCGGGATGGAGCCGGACAGGAAGATCGCCGCCGTCAAGGCCATCTACGACAGGCTCGACGTGCCTCACCTCACCGAGCAGCAGATCGAGTTGCGGTTCGAGCGGGCGTTGGCCCAGCTCGACACCTTGTCGGCCGATGCGGCCCGTTGCGCTCCGCTCCGCGAGTTCGCCGCGGGGTTGATGGGACGAAAGAAATAATGTAAGAATCCCGATCGACTTGTTCTCTCGGCTGCAAATTTACTTGATGAAGAACGACCCGGTTGCCGTGTCCTTGATTTTTCATTTTTAATTCTCGAAGCATGAAGCGTTCCGACATCGAGATCATGGCCCCCGTGGGGTCTTACGAGGCTTTGGCCGCCGCCATCGAGGCCGGCGCCGACTCGATCTACTTCGGCATCGGCCGCCTGAACATGCGTTCGGCATCGGCCGCCAATTTCACGCTCGACGATTTGGCCCGGATCGTCGCCACGGCCCATGCCGCAGGGCTCAGGGCTTATCTCACGGTCAATACCATCGTCTACGAGGAGGAGATTTCCGAAGTCCACGAGGTCATCGACCGGGCCCGCGCCGAGGGCATCGACGCCATCATCGCCACCGACATGGCCGCCATCCTCTATGCTCGGCGCGTCGGCGTCGAGGTGCATATCTCCACCCAGAGCAACATTTCCAACTCCGAGGCTGTGAAGTTCTTCGCACAGTGGGCCGATACGGTCGTTTTGGCTCGCGAGTTGACTTTGGAGCAGGTGGCGCATATCCGCCGCCAGATCGTCGAGTGCGACATCCGCGGCCCTCGCGGCGAGTTGGTCGAGATCGAGATGTTCGCTCACGGGGCGCTCTGCATGTCTATTTCCGGCAAATGTTACCTCTCGCTCTACGAAACGGGGTGTTCCGCCAACCGCGGGGCTTGCCGCCAGTTGTGCCGGCGTAAATATACCGTCTCCGATACGGAGTCCGGCGCCGCGTTGGATATCGACGGGCAATATGTCCTCTCGCCCAAAGATCTCTGTACCATCGACTTCCTCGATCGTTTCATCGACGCGGGCGTCCGCGTGCTCAAGATCGAAGGGCGCGCCCGCGGGGCCGAGTACGTCAAAAGGGTCGTGGAGTGTTACGACAGGGCGTTGCGCGCCATCGAGGAGGGTGCTTATACGCCCGACTTGGCCGCCGGGTTGAAGGAGCGTCTGCGCACCGTCTTCAACCGCGGTTTCTGGGAGGGTTATTACGCCGGACGGCCCGTCGCCGAGCATAGCCAGCATTACGGTTCGTCGGCTACCCGGCGTAAGGTCTACGTCGGCAGGGTAACCAATTTCTTCAAAAGGTTGTCCGTCGCCGAGGTGTCGGTCGAGGCGGCACCTTTGCATACGGGCGAGGAGATCTTTTTCATGGGGCCCACGACCGGCGTCGCCGAGCAGCGGCTCGACGAGCTCCACGGCCCCGACGGGTCGCCCGTCGACGCGGTTCGGCAGGGTGAGTTGTGCGCCATCCGTACGCCGGGGCTCGTTCGCCGCGGCGACCGGCTCTATAAGTTCGAGACGGTTTAGATTCCTTCGTGCGCGCAGAGGAGCCCCAGCAGGCTCTCTACGATGCGTTCGAATTCGTATTCCAGCGTCTCTTCGTCGCCGCTCAGGGTGAAGAATTTTCCTTGGGGCGAGCCGTAGCGTATCGTGTCGTATGCGTCGCAGTGGTTCGCTTCTCCTACGATTACCGCATCGATTTCATCTTCGCGGGTGATGAGCGTGTTGTAGAGCGACAGCAGTTGTCCCGGCGAAGCGATCGGCGGAATCGCCAGCATGGCTCCGGCCGCTCCTCCCTTTTCGTCGAGCGATGCGGTTACTTCGAATCCGTGGCGGGCAGCGATGCGACCGGCCGTTTCGGCCGGAATTCCGTACAGAAGTATCTTCATAACGTTCCTTTGAAAAAAGGTGCGGCGGCCCTACTAATCTCTCAGACGTGTTATGGCAGTAACGGGTCTCTCTGCCGCCGCACCTTTTCATTCTTCCGGATACGGTTTCTCCGCGTTTCGGGCTCTTCCGGGGCATGGGTATGATTCCGCCTCGCGGAGAGTTCCGAATTCCGGCGACGATCCGGCTCAAATATGTACAGGCGTTTCAAAAACCGAGTTCGGAGACCCATCCCACGGGGTTTCCCGACATCGAATCGATCTGGCAGGTCTTCTGACTGACTCCGGTTCCGAAGCCTTCCCGATCCGCGGCGGATCAGTGGCTGAGATGTTCGGAACTCTCGGGGAGTTTCACAGCAGCGGGACTGTTCGGGATTTGCACCCGATTCCCTTTTCACCCGCTCCCTCGACAGGGGAGCCGGCACCAAATCTGGTGCAAAGATAGCGATTTCTCCGAATTCCCGTGCATTCCGGCAGATTATTTTTGTCGTCGTGCGGCTCTCTCTCCCGGCGTGCCGGCCCTCGTTTTCCGATGGAAATTTATGCGCATTTGTTTGGCTCGGGAGAGAAATTCAGTTATTTTTGTCTCCTTAAAAGGAGCCTCGTTTTCGG
>JAIDKM010000010.1 GCA_029051915.1 Alistipes sp.
TTTGGGCCCCCCGACGAAAGTATGTAGACGCACGGCATCTCGGGCATGCCTTCGTCGAAGTAGAGTTCTTGTTGGACGATCAGCGGCGCTCGCCGATCCAGATCGCGCAGGATCGACCGGCCTTCGTCGTCCAGTTCGAATCCAAGATACAGGTAGCCGACCTTGCCCGGCGAGCCTACGGGCATCGCTTTCGGCTGGGCCAGATAGGGGGCCATCTCTTTGGCTGCAGAGAACTCCATCGCGTCAGGCGGTTGCGATTTCCGATGCGGTTTTCTGGCGTTGGCCGACGTCGAAAAGCGCCATGCGACGGATCAGATCCACCAGTTCTTCGACTCCTTCGCCGGTCATGCAGTTCGTGAAGACGAACGGTTTGCCCGGGCGCATGCGTTCCGAATCGACGCGCATGACCTCCAGATCGGCATGTACGTAGGGCGCCAGGTCGGTTTTGTTGATGACCAGAATGTCCGACTGCGAGATTCCCGGGCCGTCCTTGCGGGGGATCTTGTCGCCCGCCGCCACGTCGATCACATAGATGAAGAAGTCGACCAGCGCCGGGCTGAACGTCAGGGTCAGGTTGTCGCCGCCCGACTCGATCAGTACCACGTCGCCGTCCGGGAAACGTGCTTCCATCTCCTCGACGGCCGCAATGTTCATCGAGGGATCTTCGCGCACGGCCGTGTGGGGGCAGGCCCCCGTCTCTACGCCGATGATACGTTCTTCCACCAAGATGCCCTTAAGCATCTTGCGTACGTGTTTGGCATCTTCCGTCGTTACGATGTCGTTCGTAATGACAAGTACTTTGTAGCCCATTTCCAACAGGCGCGGCGTGATGGCTTCGATCAGGGCCGTCTTGCCCGATCCCACCGGGCCTCCGATGCCGATTCTGCAAGTGTTGTCCATTTTTTTGAGTCGTAATGTTTTGATTCCGTTTACTTGTTTTGTGGCTTTCGGCCGCTGCTGCCGCATTCAGTTCATGAATAGCCGTTTCGTCCCTTTCTCATGCAGCGAGGCCAGGATGTCGATTTGCGGGGCGAAAGCATACATCTCCTCGT
Organism: Alistipes sp.; assembly: GCA_029051915.1. Taxonomy (GTDB): domain Bacteria; phylum Bacteroidota; class Bacteroidia; order Bacteroidales; family Rikenellaceae; genus Alistipes. Next base: position 1,053 of record JAIDKM010000010.1, read on the forward strand.
ATTCCATCTTCGTCGCTTCGTCGCAGAGCGGTTCGATTTCGTCTGCCAGCCGGAACAGGATCCGTTGCGTGTCGTAGTGCGAAACCCGGACACAGCGCAGTGCCGCGTTGAGTACCGTGTTGATCGCTCCGTACTGGTGCGAACAGAAAAGTTCCCGCTCGCCGATTCCGCAGGCGGCGAATACGATTCCTTGTGCGACAGGATAGCTGCCCGGGGTGCGCCCGGCTTCTATCTCTTGTAGCCAGCGCGTTGCAGTCGCATCGGCGGCCATGTGCGTGTAGAGTTCCGCCAGTTTCTTGCCCATGCGGCAGGTCATCAGCCGGGCTTCGGCGTTCAGTTTGCAGAGCATCGCCTGGTGGTCGGCTCCGACGATCCCGTCGAAATCTTCTTTGCTATAGCTGCGGTGAGCATGCAGGGCGGCAACTCCATCGGTGAAGGCTGCCTGACGGGCGATCTCGCGCGCGAATGTTTCGAGTGTCGCTGCGTCATGCACCAGGCCCGTTTCGGCCGCGGTCTCCAGTCCGTTCGAGAACGAGAAAGCACCTACCGGAAAGGCCGAGTCGGTAAGCATCATCAGCCGCATGAGGTGCATCGTGTTGTCAGACATGGGCATGATGGCGATGATGATGGTGATCTCTTTCCGTCCGGTTTTCGTGGCTTGCTCCGCCGAAGAGTCGGCGTATTTCGTGAGGCGCCAGATAGGGAATCACTTCCGAGCCGGCTTGGAACGAGTAGTCGACATGTTCGATGCGGTGGGTGCGCATCACACTGTCCATCACTTTTTTGTCTACGGTCAGCGGAACATATACTTTGGTTCCTTTGACTACGGCCGGCCAGTGTTGGTTGCCGATGGCGTGTCCCAGTTCCAGTGCGATGTGGATGATCTCCTCGGGTTGTTCGCGGGCCAGTTCGCTCAGATCGGCGACCAGCACGTCGTTCAGCCGGATGCGGATCGCCACGATGCGCCGGCGTTCGGCGTCGTAATCCAGTATGTCGCCGTCGAGCAGTTGCGTGCGGCGTTCGAGCGCTACGGCGTATTGTCCGCCATCTTCTCCCGGGACTACGAAGCGGCTTTTCTGCGCCGTCCATTGATCCAGTTCGAGGGCTTCGATGTCGGCATCTTTCGCCCGTTCGGCCCATTCGGGAGCGTGCAGGTTGCCGATGATTGTCGTGTAGATTTTCATGGTCAGAAGTTTGTGATTGATCGATTCCGGAAAAGTCGTGTTGCCGGACTTTCCCGGAATCGATGAAAAGGTGTCAGCTGAACCAGTAGAGTTGGCTCAGCGGGAATTCGCGGGCCGGTTTGACATAGGCTCGGACTCCGTTGACCAGTACGTCGAACGTTTCCGGATTGACGTCGATCTGCGGCATGCCGCCGTTGCGTACCATGTCGTATTTGGTCAGCTGGCGCGTGCGGCGTACCGGCAGCACCATGCGTTCGAGCGACAGACGTTCCTTGATGCCGTTCTCATAGGCGGCGTTCGAGACGAACGAAATGCAGGTCTGTTGCAGCGCACGGCCGTAGGCGCCGAACATCGGACGGTAGTAGCAGGGCTGCGGCGTCGGCAGCGAGGCGTTGGGATCGCCCATGTTCGACCAGTTGATGACGCCGCCCTTGATGACCATCTTGGGTTTGGCTCCGAAAAAGCGGGGTTCCCAGAGTACCAGGTCGGCGACCTTGCCTTTCTCTACGGAGCCCAGATAGTCCGAGACGCCGAACGTGATGGCCGGGTTGATCGTGATCTTGGCCAGGTAGCGCAGCACGCGGAAGTTGTCGTTGCCGTCGGCGTCTTCGGTCAGTTTGCCGCAGGCGTTCTTCATGAACGAGGCGGTCTGGAACGTGCGCATGAACGATTCGCCTACGCGGCCCATCGCCTGCGAGTCGGACGATACCATCGACAGTACACCCAGGTCGTGCAGGACGTTTTCGGCCGCCTGCGTTTCGGGACGTACGCGGCTCTCGGCGAACGCCACGTCCGAGGGGATTTTCGGATTGAGGTTGGGGCATACCATGATCATGTCGAAGAGCTCGGCTTGCGAGTTGATTCCGAACGGCAGCGTGGGGTTGGTCGACGAGGGGAGTACGTAGGGCATCGACGCCACCTTCAGCAGGTCGGGGGCATGGCCGCCGCCGGCACCTTCGGTGTGGTAGGTGTGGATCGTGCGGCCGTCCATCGCGGCGATCGTGTCTTCCACATAGCCGCCTTCGTTGAGCGTGTCGGTGTGGATGGCCACCTGTACGTCGTAGCGGTCGGCGGCGTCGAGTGCCGCACGGATCGCCGCCGGGGTGGATCCCCAGTCTTCATGGACTTTCAAACCGCAGACGCCCGATTCGATCTGTTCTTCGAGTGGCTGGGCCACCGAGCAGTTGCCCTTGCCCAGCATGCCGACGTTCACAGGAATGCCTTCGAGCGATTCGAGCATGCGCTCGGTGTTCCACTTGCCCGAGGTGATGGTCGTGCCGTTGGTTCCGTCGGTAGGGCCGATGCCGCCGCCGAAAAGGGTCGTGATGCCGTTGCTCAGCGAGGCGTAGGCTTGCTGCGGGGAGATCAGGTGTACGTGGCCGTCGATACCGGCGGCCGTCAGGATCAGATGTTCGCCCGAAATGGCGTCGGTCGCGGCGCCCGTAACCAGGTCGGGATGTACGCCGTGCATGGTGTTGGGG
>JAIDKM010000100.1 GCA_029051915.1 Alistipes sp.
GAGCAGGGCCCGTTGCATCTGACCTCCCGATACTTCGCCGATCGGTCGTTGGGCCGTCTCGGCGATTCCCGCCATTTCGAGCAGCCCGAGCGCTTTTCGGCGGTCGGCCGCCGTGTAGCGTTTGCCGAATCCGTGGCTTCCTTGCAGCCCCGACAGCACTGTTTCTTGTATCGAAATCGGGAACGCACGGTCGAAATCGGTTTGTTGGGGCATGTAGCCGATCAGCCGTTCCTTACCTCGGTATAGTTGCGGGGCATAGTCGATTCGGCCCGTGTGCGGCACCGTCCCCAGAATCGCTTTCACAAGGGTTGTCTTGCCTCCTCCGTTCGGGCCGATGACTCCAAGAAAGTCGTTTTGCGCAATCTCCAGATCCACATGGCAGAGCGCTTCGCAGCTGTCGTACGACACTCCTACGTCGTGCAGTCTTACCAGATTCATTCGCTCGTGATTAGGTCGGTTATTTCGTCGATGTTGGCGATCGCATCCGCCCGCAGGGGATCGATTCGCACGGGTTGCCCTCCGATGTCGCGGGCCGCCACCTCCACGACCGACGACGGAAATTGACTCTGATAGAGTATCTTGCGTACTCCTCTCTCTCGGGCTTTGCGGATCGTCTCGCCCAGGCGTCGTGCCGAGGGTTCTTTGCCGTCCGCTTCGATCGCCGCTTGTTCCAGTCCGTAGTCGCGGGCGTAGTAGGTGAGGGCAGGGTGGTAGATCACTACATATTTCACTCCGCTGCGTTCGATCTTCTCGGTCGTCCGCACATCCAGTTCCCGCAGGCGTCGTTGCAGCGTTTCATGGTTCGTCGCATATTTCATCGAGTCAGGGTAGCGGGCGCGGATCGCTTCGTAGGCGTTCGCCGCCATCCGTTGCAGCGCGCGGGGCGACGTCCAGATGTGCGGATCGATGCCGTGCGCATGACTTTTTCCGGTATGTCCGTGCGAGCAGCTGCCCGCGATCGGCTCGATGCCGGCGCTCAGATCCGCAATCTTGTCCCGGTCTTCGATTTTTTGCAGCAGGGCTCGTTCGAAGTCTATAAGTCCTACATTGAATATCAGTTGCGCTCGGTTCAGTTCTATGAATTGCCGGGGCGTCGGTTCATAGGTCTCCGGACTCGCTCCGGCCGGTACCAGTACCTCCACCGGGAAGTCGTCGCCTACGATTCCGGCAACCACTTCTTTCAGCGGCGGAATGGATACGTAGAGTACCGCTTCGTCGTTTCGGGGGCGTTCCGTGCAGGATAGCGCCATGCCCGCCAGTAGTATCAGCGCCTTGCTTGTTTCTCTGAGTGTCATTTTTCCGATAGGGTAGTCCGCTTCTCGCAAGCTCCCTGTTTACAAAGATACGGTTTTTTATGAAACCGTCAATCCGCTTCTCGGTATAATG
>JAIDKM010000101.1 GCA_029051915.1 Alistipes sp.
AAGGCTTCAGGCCTTGCCGCCCAGGGCCGGCTCGCATCTTTGATGCGCCCCCCCCCGCAGCCGGCCCGGGCGAAATTCATCAAACCTCTCTCCGCCATTCATTCCAGCGATTGCTCACCACGCCTGCCTCGGGCTACCGCATCTCGACGACGGGAGCCCTGACGAGTGTCGGCACGAACGGCCAATGCTGGTCCTCCTCGCCTGCGGCAGGAAGCGTCAACGCGGGCTATCTGGATTTCAACGCGAGCAACGTGGATCCGTTCCACGAGAGCCGCCGCGCCTACGGCTTCTCCGTGCGCTGCGTCCAGCATCTGCGAGCTGCTTTTATAAAAGGAAAAAGATGAAATCCGAGGTTCGCCCCCGACCCGGCCGGAAGTCCGCGCGAAATTGTCCGGGCCCATTTTTTGCGATTCAGAAAGAAAAACACTACTTTTGTAGGATTCTGTATCGAAGAAATTCTGCAAACAAATCATACCTATGGATATAGTTGCCAGTCTGATCAAAATGATCTTCGGCTCGAAAGCCGACAAGGACCGCAAGGAGATCGAACCCTATCTTGAGAAAATCAAGGCCGTATACCCTTCGGTCGAAGCGCTCACGAACGATGAACTGCGCGCCCGCAGCGAAGCGCTCAAACAAGCGATCGCCGACTACATCGCCGAAGACGAAACCCGCATTACGGAGCTGCGCGCCCAACTTGAAAAACCGGAAACGACGCTCGACGAGAAAGAGAAGATCTCGAAAGAGATCGACACCCTGACCAAGCGCATCGACGACCGCATCGAAGAGAAGCTGGACGAAATTCTGCCCGAAGCGTTCGCCATCATGAAAGATACGGCGCGCCGCTTTGCGCAAAACGAAACGGTGGAAGTAACGGCCAACGATTTCGACCGCGAACTGGCCGCCGAAAAAGATTTCGTGCGCATCGAAGGCGACAAAGCCCTCTATGCGACCCACTGGCTGGCCGGCGGCAACGACGTGAAATGGGACATGATCCACTACGACGTACAGCTGTTCGGCGGCGTGGTGCTCCACAAAGGCAAGATCGCCGAGATGGCGACGGGCGAAGGAAAGACCCTCGTCGCGACGCTCCCCGTATTCCTCAATGCCCTGGCCAAGAAAGGCGTACATCTGGTAACGGTGAACAACTATCTGGCCAAGCGAGACAGCGAATGGATGGGCCCGATGTACCAATTCCACGGACTCTCGGTAGCCTGCATCGACGACACGCAACCGAACTCCGACGCCCGCCGCAAAGCCTACATGGCCGATATCACGTTCGGAACCAACAACGAATACGGTTTCGACTACCTGCGCGACAACATGGCCTCGTCGCCCAAAGACCTGGTGCAACGCAAACACCACTTCGCCATCGTCGACGAGGTGGACTCGGTATTGATCGACGACGCCCGGACGCCGCTTATCATCTCGGGCCCCGTACCCAAAGGCGAAGACCAGATGTTCGAACAATACCGCCCGGCCATCGAGAACCTCTACAACCTCCAGAAGAATCTGGTTACCTCGCTGCTGGCCGAGGCGCGCCGCCTGATATCCGAAGGCAAGACCGAAGAAGGCGGCGTGAAGCTATACCGCACGCACAAGGGACTTCCGAAATACAAACCCCTTATCAAGTATCTTTCGGAGCAAGGCATCAAGGCGCTGATGCAGAAGACCGAAAACGTCTACATGCAAGACAACAACCGCCGCATGCCCGAGATCACGGACGACCTCTATTTTGTGATCGATGAGAAACTCAACTCGGTGGAACTGACCGACAAAGGCCATGAGGCGCTCTCCCGCTACTTCAACGAAGACGGCTTCTTCGTCCTGCCCGACATCGGCTCGGAAGTGGCCGAACTGGAAAAGAGCGGACTCTCGGCCGAAGAACGGGCGCAAAAACGCGACGAAGTAATCAACGACTACTCGATCAAGTCGGAACGCGTACACACCGTCCACCAACTTCTGAAAGCCTACGCGATGTTCGAGAAAGACATCGAATACGTGGTGATGGACAACAAGGTGAAGATCGTCGACGAACAGACGGGCCGCATACTGGAAGGCCGCCGCTACTCGGACGGCCTGCACCAAGCCATCGAAGCCAAGGAACATGTGAAAGTGGAAGCCGCGACGCAGACCTTCGCGACGATCACCCTGCAAAACTACTTCCGCATGTACCACAAGTTAGGCGGCATGACGGGTACGGCCGAGACCGAAGCCTCGGAGTTCTGGTCGATCTACAAACTGGACGTGGTGGTGATCCCGACCAACCGTCCTGTGATCCGCGACGACCGCCAAGACCTGATATACAAGACCAAGCGCGAGAAATACAACGCCGTGATCGAAGAGATCGTACGACTGGTAGGCGAAGGCCGGCCGGTGCTGGTCGGCACGACGTCGGTCGAGATCTCGGAGCTGCTGAGCCGCATGCTGAAGCTCCGCGGCATCAAACACAACGTACTGAACGCCAAGCAACACCAACTGGAGGCGCAGGTTGTGGCCGAAGCCGGCCGCTCGGGACAGGTAACCATCGCCACGAACATGGCGGGCCGCGGTACCGACATCAAGCTGACGCCCGAAGTCAAGGAAGCGGGCGGTCTGGCGATCATCGGCACCGAACGCCACGAAAGCCGCCGTGTAGACCGTCAGCTGCGCGGACGTGCGGGACGTCAGGGAGACCCGGGATCGTCGCAGTTCTTCGTCTCGCTGGAAGACGACCTGATGCGCTTGTTCGGCTCGGGCCGCATCGCCGCGATGATGGATCGCATGGGTCTGAAGGAAGGCGAAGTGATTCAAGCCGGCATGATGACGCGAGCCATCGAACGCGCCCAGAAGAAAGTCGAAGAAAACAACTTCGGCATCCGCAAACGCCTGCTGGAGTACGACGACGTGATGAACTCGCAGCGCGAGGTGATCTACACGCGCCGCCGCCATGCCCTTTACGGAGAACGTGTCGAAATCGACCTGAACAACACGATGTACGACTTCGCCGCCGACTTCGTGGAGAACCACCGGGGCATCGAATTCGAAGACTTCCGGTTCGAACTGATTCGTGAAGTAGCCGTCGAACCGACATTCGACGAAGCGGCCTACGAAGCGGCCAAAGATGAAGAACTGGTCGAGCTGATCGTAGCGGATCTGCGTGCGGCCTACGCCCGCAGGGCCAAAGCCGTGGCCGACACGGTGCGCCCCGTGATGCAACGGATCTACGAAGACAAGAAAGACCAACTCGACACGAACATCTACTTCCCGATCACCGACGGACATCTGGGCTACAACGTTCCGGTGAACCTGCAACGCTGCAAGGATTCGGACGGCGCCGAGATCTATAAAGTATTCTCGAAAGTAGTGATGTTCACGACGATCGACGACGCATGGCGCGAACACCTGCGCGAAATGGACGACCTGCGTCAGAGCGTCCAGAACGCCACGTACGAACAAAAAGACCCGCTGCTGATCTACAAATTCGAGTCGTTCGGCCTCTTCTCGCGGATGCTTGTCAAGGTCAACCGCGACGTCCTCTCGGTACTCAACAAAGCCTACATCCCTGTCCGCGACCAAAATGCCGAATCCGTGCAACGCGAACGCCAGCAACGGGCCAAAGTCGACGTGAACAAACTACAGGCCTCGCGCATGCAGGCAGCCGCACAAGCCGGACAAGGCGAGCGGCAGAAGCCCATGCCGGTGCAGGCAGAGAAGAAGGTCGGCCGCAACGATCCCTGTCCCTGCGGTTCGGGCAAGAAGTACAAGAACTGCCACGGAAAAGGAATGTAAAGTGGGCTACAACGAAGAGAAACAACGCCAGCTGGACATGCGCTACCTGCGCATGGCCCGCATCTGGGCCGAAAACTCCTACTGCGTACGCCGCAAGGTGGGAGCGCTGATCGTCAAAGACAAGATGATTATCTCGGACGGCTACAACGGAACGCCCTCGGGATTCGAAAACATCTGCGAAGACGAGACGGGACACACCAAGCCCTATGTACTGCATGCCGAGGCGAATGCCATAACGAAAGTAGCGAAAAGCGCCAACAACTGCGACGGCTCGACGCTCTACATCACGGCGGCGCCCTGTCTGGAGTGCTCGAAGCTGATTATTCAGGCGGGAATCCGACGGGTGGTCTACAACGAAGACTACCGCTCGGAAGAAGGACTCGACCTCCTGCGCAAGGTCGGAATCGAGTGCGTGCAATATGCCTCGGAGATAGAGTAACGGAGGAATGACGACCGAACGTTCCGCAAACGAACATGACCGATGAAACGGATCGTCATCCTGGGCGCCACCTCGGGGCTGGGCAACGAAGTGGCCCGGCTCTGCATTGCGGCCGGATGGCGCGTAGGTGCTGCGGGGCGCAACGCAGAAGCTCTGTCCCGGCTCAAGGCACTGGCGCCGGAACAAGTGGAGACCGCCGAAATCGACATCACGCATGAAGATGCTCCGCAACGGCTTGCCGGGTTGATCGACCGTCTGGGCGGCATGGAGATCTATTTTCATGCCTCGGGCATCGGCAAACGCAACACCGACCTGCAACCCGACATCGAACTGGCGACGCTCCGCACTAACGGCGAAGGATTCGTACGCATGGTAACTGCGGCGTTCGACTGGTTCCGCAATCATGGCGGCGGCCACATTGCGATCATCAGCTCCGTCGCCGGCACGCGCGGACTGGGCTCGGCCCCGGCCTACTCGGCGACCAAACGACTCCAAAGCACCTACGTCGATGCGCTGGCCCAGCTATCGCACATGGAACGGCTCGGCATTCGCTTCACGGACATCCGCCCCGGATTCGTAGCCACGCCCCTGCTGGCGGGCGACGACTACCCTCTGCTCATGCGCCCCGAACCGGTCGCCCGTCGAATCTTCCGGGCGATCGTGCGGCGCAGACGCCGCGTGGTCATCGACCGTCGCTATGCCATGCTGGTCTTCCTGTGGCGGCTGACTCCGGCCTGGTTGTGGGAACGACTTCCGATCCGCAAGAAAAACTAAGACTCAGGCATTCTCCTCGGCCCACGCCAACAAAGGCTTCAACACGGGCATCAACGACACGCCTTTCGGAGCAAGGGCATACTCCACGTGCGGCGGCACCTCGGGGTAGACCTTGCGCACCACCAGATCGGCCTGCTCCAGGTCGCGGAGCGTAGCGGCCAACATCCGTTCGGAAATATTCCCGGGAACAACGCGTCCCAACTCGCTGAAACGCAATGTACCCATCTCGTGCAAAGTCAGCAGCACGAGCA
>JAIDKM010000102.1 GCA_029051915.1 Alistipes sp.
ACTACGAAATCTACAACGAACGGGGCGACCTGCTCAACACGGGCATGACGCAGCTGGGATTCATCCACAGCGACACGCGACGTCCCTGCCGCTGCCCCGAATGGTTCCTCAAATTGCTCGAAAAATAACAGAGGTACTCAAAATTCCCTCCCTCCCCCAAAAGCAAAACCGGGAGTGGAATTTTCCGCTCCCGGTTTTGCTTTCTACGGCTTCTCGGCATTGCTCAACGCCGCACCCGCTACAGATAGTCTTCCCGCTGCGGTGTGAAGACATCCACTACTTCGCCTCCCTCCAACACCTCGAACGAATGCGGCGTATTGCCCGGAATGGCATAGCTGTCGCCAGCATGCAGCAGTACGTCGATCGGCAAATCCGGAAGTTCTACGATCAAACGATATTCGCCCGATATGACATAGCCGCACTGTTCATGCGGATGCCGGTGCATCGTGGCAAAGTTGCCTTTCACATAGTTCATCTTCGTTACCATCGACTTCTCGCCGACAGCAAGCGAGTCCAACGAAACGCCCTTGAATACTTTCTTCAAGGCCTCTTCTTTCTTAACTACAACTTTACTCATTACTCTGTTATTTATTGAAAATCAATTCCATCTGAATATTACCCCGTGCATAGGCAGGTCGGTATTCGGACAGTTCTCGAAATCCCAGTTTCTTATAAGTGCGGAAGCCGGTTCAAGCAGCGTATTGCTCTCCAGGAAAACACTGCCTGCCCCGAGCGACCGGGCTTTCTCAATCGCGGCCTTGCAAAGCAGCAGTCCGATGCCTTTGCCCCGCACATCGGGACTGACAGCCAATTTGGCCAGCTCGTAATCGTATCGCGGATCGTCCATCTTGCAGAGAGCGCAGACACCGACGGGTTTTTCCTTATATAGCGCCACAAAAATATGCCCTCCTTTATCTATGATATTTTCCTGCGGCTGATCGAGACACTCGATGTCATGTTCTTCCAACTGCCAGTGCTGCGTGATCCATTGCTCGTTCAACGCACGGAAGACCTCCCGGTGGCAAGGTTCGTAGGGAACGATCCGCACATCGCGGCACTCCCGCTCCCTACGCACCTCTTTTACTCGCTCCAAAAGGCTCTTCTGCAATAGTTGCTCTTCCCATTCGCCGATGGCTTTCCAAAGATCATGACGGGTTGCGTCCGCAATCTCCTCGACAGCGGCCGCTACATCTGTGCATACCTCCGCCAACTCGTCGCACACTTTGCGGCCCTGCGGTGAAAGAGCAACAACAGTCCGGCGTCTGTCCTTCTCGTCAGTAACCTCACTGACAAGTTTGTAGGTCGTCATTTCCTTTACGAGATTGCTCACGGAAGGATGGGTCTGTCCGATCTCCCCGGCGATACCCGTAATGGTTTTCGTCCCGCCCTCAGCAAGAGCGTACAGCACAGGAAACCATTTGGGCTTGATGTCCACTCCGTACAAACGATAGATCCCGGCAGCATCGGCCGTAATGCGGTCGGTCAGCATGCGCAACCGGCTTCCGATCGCCATTTTACCCGTTTTATCGAAGAATCCCATTTTTAGTTTTTTAATTACGTAATTGATTACGCAAATATAGGCATTATTATTTACACAACAAAGACTTCCCCAAAAAACGAGG
>JAIDKM010000103.1 GCA_029051915.1 Alistipes sp.
CGTTCCGCAAAGGCCGATGCAAAGAAAGAGAGTTGCAAGAAATTTCATGTCGTTCTATTATGTTAAGAATTCCAGATTTTCCATGCAGCTTCAGCCTGTGCGCGGAACATGCGTTCGCCGTTCATGATCCGGGCACCGCGCTGACGTCCGTAATCGAGGAACTGCGTGAGCGGCGGATTGTAAACCAGGTCGAGCAGACGATGTGCCGGAGTTACATAAGCATAAGGAATACGCGGCGCCTCGTCGACCTCCGGGTAGGTTCCTACAGGGGTCGCATTGACGATCAACCTGCTTTGCTCGACAGCTTCGCACGGCAGATCGTCGTAGGTATAATTGCCTTTGGCTGCATCGCGAGACACCAGCGCAAAAGGAATATTCCGCTCGGCCAGCGCATATTGTACCGCCTGCGACGCACCGCCCGTACCCAGCACGAGCGCTTGTTCGGGCAATTCGTCGCCCAGTAATTCGTCGAGCGACGTCCGCAGACCGACGATGTCGGTATTATGCCCCGTCAGTCGGCCGTCGGACTCCCGGCATACGCAGTTGACAGCCCCGATCATCCGCGCATCGAACGACAGTTCGTCCAGATAACGCATGACCTCGCGTTTGTAGGGAATCGTTACATTGAAGCCCTCCAGCTCGGGTATCTCTTCCAACAGGCGCGGCAGATCTTCTATTTCCGCAAGTTCATGCAGTGCATAAGTGCAATCGGCAATTCCCTCTCGCTCGAACTTGTCCGCAAAGTATGCCGCCGATGCCGAGTGGCCCAACGGCCTGCCTATCAATCCGAAACGCCGCATGTCGCTATCGTCTTTTACCGATGGCCCGTGCAGCCAGTTCGACACCGTAGATCAAGGCGAATCCCGCCGCACAAAGCACCAGCGCCTGCGCATCGAACCGCTCGGGCCAGATATTGCTCTCCACAAGCGGCTGTATTTTCCCGTGGCTGTCAACATAAGTTTCCAGCACCTCTTTCCACGGCCACACCTTATTAAGCGAACCGATCATGAAGCCCATCAGTACGGCGATCGTCGCGTCATGCCAACGCCGAAGCAGCCAGGCAAGCAGGTGCGAAAACGAAATGAGTCCTACAACGGCCCCGGCCAGGAAAACAAGGATGACCGGCATATTCAAATCGCTGACTGCCTGAAGAATAAATTGATATTTTCCCAGGAGCAGCAAAATGTAAGCTCCCGAAATCCCGGGCAGAATCATGGCGCAGATGGCGATGGCACCCGAAAGCATCACGAACCACCATGTTTCGGGCGTCTCGGCCGGTGTAGCGACCGTGATCCACCATGCGACAGCTACCCCGACGCACAAGGCTGCGGCACTTCGCCAATCCCACCTGCCGACTTGCCGGGCGACCAGCAACGCCGAGGCGACGATCAACCCGAAAAAGAACGACCAGACTGCGACAGGATGATTCTCAAGTAGATAAGTCATCAGTCGGGCCAGCGAAAAAACCGCCGTTCCGATGCCCAGCAGCACGGGTAAAAGAAACCAGCCATGGATGCGGCGCCAGAATTCGGCAAAACGCAACTTCGCAAGCAGCCGCAAAGCCGTTGCGTCGACACTTCGGATCGATTCGATCAGTTCCTCGTAAATTCCCGATATGAAGGCGATCGTCCCGCCCGAAACGCCCGGCACGACGTCGGCCGTGCCCATTGCACAGCCCTTGAGTGCCAACACAATATATTGCCAGATCTTCATTTTCGCACATTTTGCACAAAGATAGTGCAAGCCGAGAGTAATGCCAAATTTATTTAAGCATTACCGAGGCGCAGCCTATCTAAGCCGAAGGCAAAGTCGTGCAAGCCGAGAGTACACCCAATATTTCATCTTCTTAGTCCAGCCGAGCCCTCCCCAAATGTTACTAAAAGAGCATTAAATGTCATTATAATCATCCTTTTAATAACAAACATTTTACTAACAAATCCAAATTTGCTCATCGAGCGGAGCATAAAACTCCGCTCGATGAGCAAATACCCCGCTTAAACACACATAAAAGCAGGTTTTACGCGCATATCACGCGCGCGTATAGATATAGTATCGCATCCGAGCAGCATCCTTTTTCGGCCTGTTTTTTGCAATCGAAGAAGCAAAAATATTATCCGACTTACTTACTTGATTATTAAATTATTACAAACAAATAAAACAAAAAAGATCATTTTTATATCTCTTTTTTCGCAAAAATTATTTGGAGGATAAAATATTTCCGATACATTTGCACAAGAAACGAACAATAAATAAACATTTAAATCCATATAATAGCATTGAAATATATGTAATACAGCATATTATATACACATCACCCAGCCTAAAACACGCAAAATGTCAATAAAAGGATATATAAGATACAAAGACGACGTTTCCGAACTCTATGAAACGATCGGCCGACTGATCTCCTCCGGAGTATCGTCAGAGGCGATCGTCATGGCGGAGAATCCGTCGCAGGCAATAGCCGGCCTGCAGGCAGGAGACCGACTCCACGTCTACTCGCTCTACGAACTGGCCAACGGACTACCGAGTCTGATGCGACTGTTGGGGACTGTCGCACAGCGGGAAGCCATAGTCAAATCGCTGGACGAACCGTGGCTCGACATGGAATCCGCACACGTCGACTGGCCGAAATTTTTCGAAGGGCTCGCCCTGTTCGGCAGCCGGGCCGTAGGTGCCCGCACCCGGCAGGGGTTATCGCAGGCCGCGAAAAACGGAAGCAAACTTGGACGTCCTGCAGGCCCGTCGCCCGGAATGGCG
>JAIDKM010000104.1 GCA_029051915.1 Alistipes sp.
TTGTCGGCCGTGTTGTCGTCGACCTTGCGGATCTTGATCTTGCCCTTCTCGTTGGCCTTGATGATCGACTCCTTGATCGACTCGGTAGTGGTGGTATAGGGAATCTCGGTGATGGCGAGCGTGCGCTTGTCGATCTTCGAGATGCGGGCCCGCACCTTGACGGCCCCGCCGCGCAACCCGTCGTTATACCGGCTGACGTCGGCCATACCCCCTGTAGGGAAGTCGGGATAGAGGACGAAGCTGCGCCCCTCGAGATGGGCGATGCAAGCGTCGATCAACTCGATGAAGTTGTGCGGCAAGATCTTCGAAGCGAGACCGACGGCGATGCCGTCGGAACCCTGTGCGAGCAACAACGGGAACTTAATAGGCAAGGTAACGGGCTCCTCGTTGCGGCCGTCGTAGGAACGCATCCACTCGGTAGTCTTCTTGTTGAAGACGACGTCGAGGGCGAATTTCGAGAGACGAGCCTCGATATAACGGCCTGCGGCGGCCTCGTCGCCGGTGAGGATATTGCCCCAGTTGCCCTGGCAATCGACGAGCAAGTCCTTCTGTCCCAGCTGCACGAGGGCGTCCTTGATCGAAGCGTCGCCGTGCGGGTGGTACTGCATGGTCTGGCCGACGATGTTGGCGACCTTGTTGTAACGTCCGTCGTCGACGCTCTTCATGGCGTGGAGGATGCGTCGCTGCACGGGCTTGAGACCGTCCTCGACATGAGGCACGGCGCGCTCGAGGATCACGTACGAAGCGTAATCCAAGAACCAGTTCTTGTACATGCCCGTGAGCTTGCGCACGCCGCCCTCCTCCTGCGTGAGCCGGTCGTACTTACCCTTTCTGGCGGGAGAGTCGGCCTCGGCGGCAGGCTCCCCGACAGGCGCTTCGGCTGCCGAATCGTCGAGGATTTCGGGCGTCGAACGATCCTCGTTCAACTCTTCTTCGGGATTGATCTTATCGTTGTCTCGGGACATCGATTCTGAATTATGAATTGTGAATTAAGAATTACGAAAGGGCCAGGTCCTGCTCGACGAGATCCTCCTCGATGCGCAGGTTGTCGATGATGAAACCCTGGCGCTCGAAGGTGTTCTTACCCATATAGAACTCCAACAACTCGTGGATCGGGTCGTCCTTGGTGATGCGCACGCGGTCGAGACGCATGTTCTCGCCGATGAACTCCTTGAACTCGTCGGGCGAGATCTCGCCGAGACCTTTGAAACGGGTGATCTCGGCGTTGACGCCGCACTGCTTGACGGCCTTGAGCCGCTCCTCCTCGGAGTAACAATAATGGGTCTCCTTCTTATTGCGGACGCGGAACAAGGGAGTCTGCAAGATGTAGAGGTGGCCGCGCCGGATGACGTCGGGGAAGAACTGGAGGAAGAACGTGGTGATGAGCAAGCGGATGTGCATGCCGTCGACATCGGCATCGGTGGCGATGACGACCTTCTCGTAACGCAGGTTGTCCATCTCCTCCTCGATATTGAGGGCTGCCTGCAAGAGGTTGAACTCCTCGTTCTCGTAGACGACCTTCTTGGTGAGACCGAAGCAGTTGAGCGGCTTGCCGCGCAACGAAAAGACGGCCTGCGTACGCACGTCGCGCGACTTGGTGATGGAACCCGACGCGGAATTACCCTCCGTGATGAAGATCATCGACTGCTCGGCCAACTCGCTTTTATCGGTGCGGTGGATCTTGCAATCGCGCAGCTTGCGGTTGTTGAGCGACACCTTTTTAGCAGTCTCGCGGGCCTTCTTCTGAATGCCCGAAATAGCCTTGCGCTCCTTCTCGTTCTCGACGATCTTCTTCTGGAGGATCTGCGCCGTCTCGGAATGCTTGTGCAAGTAGTCGTCGAGATGCTTCGAGAGGAAGTCCATCACGAAGTTGCGCATCGAGACGCCGGGCTCGATCTCCTTGGAACCGAGCTTGATCTTGGTCTGCGACTCGAAGACGGGGTCGGTAACCTTGACCGAGATGGCGGCGATGATCGACGTACGGATATCCTGCGGATCGTAGTCCTTGTGGAAGAACTCTTTGACGGTCTTGGCGATCGCCTCGCGGAAAGCGGCCTGGTGCGTACCCCCCTGCGAAGTATACTGTCCGTTGACGAACGAGAAGTAATTCTCGCCGTAACCGGCACCGTGGGTGATGGCGATCTCGATGTCGTCGCCCGAGAGGTGGACGGGCGCGTAGAGAGGCTCCTCGGTCATGTTCTCGTTCAAGAGATCCAAGAGTCCGTTCGTGGAGACGTAGCTGCTGCCGTTGAAATTGAATGTCAGGCCGAGGTTGAGGTAGGTGTAGTTCTTGACCATCTGCTCGACGTACTCGAGGTTGTAATCGTACTGCCCGAATACCTCCTCGTCGACGCGGAAGCGGATCAGAGTACCGTTGGGCTCGTCGACGCCCGACTCCCACCGATCGCTCTGCTCCAGACCTTTGGCGAAAACGACGGTGCGCGACTCGCCGTCGCGAACGGAACGGGCCTCGAACTCGCTGGAGAGCATGTTGACGGCCTTGACGCCGACGCCGTTCAGACCCACGGTCTTCTTGAACGCCGAACCGCCGTACTTACCGCCCGTATTCATCTCGGAAACGGCTGCGGAGAGCGACTTGAGGGGAATGCCGCGCCCGTAGTCGCGGACGGTAACGACCCGATCCTCGATGGTGATGTCGACCTGATGCCCGGCCCCCATGATGAACTCGTCGACGGAGTTGTCGACGACCTCCTTGATGAGGACGTAGATACCGTCGTCGGCCTGCGAACCGTCGCCCAACTTGCCGATATACATACCGGGGCGCAGACGGATATGCTCGCGCGGCGAAAGAGTAACGATGGCGTCGTCGCCATAGCCGGAGCTGGAATCCTTATTTGC
>JAIDKM010000105.1 GCA_029051915.1 Alistipes sp.
GTTATACAGCAATCCTATGCCGATGTACATCGCAGCTTTTTGGATCGGGAGAAACGGATTGCCCAACGGCGCCTGCGCGGCATGCGGATCAATTTCTACCTGATGATCGCGCTGGCAATCGTCATCATCCTGTTCGCTGCATTCGTCGCCTATGTCAATTACCGGAAAAGGCAGGCTACCGTAGCCAAGTATCTGTCGGCTTTGGACGAAATCCGCCATGTCGACAAAATGCTGCAAATGAAGCTGGAATCCCAACACCGCTCGGAGACCCGGGAAGTACAGCAACTGGTCAGGGAACGTTTCGCCGTCATCAACGAACTGGCAGCGACCTATTACGAACGCAAAGGCGCCAACGAACAGCGCGCCATATACAATAAGGTAAAAACGCTGCTCGACACCTACGCCTCGCAAGCCGAGGGCAAGCGGGAAATCGAACGGGCGGTCGACATGTGCCACGACAATATCATGCAGAAGATCCGAACGGAGCTGCCCGAGTTGAAAGAGACGGAACTCGATCTGCTGCGCTATGTTTATGCCGGTTTCTCGTTGCAGGTCATCAGTGTCTTCACGGGCGACACGACCAATTACACGGCAGTCAAAAAATCGCGGCTGAAAGCCAAAATCGCCCGTTCGGAAGCTCCGTCGAAAGCATTGTTTATCGAAGCGATGTCGTGAACAACTGAAATTCAGCATATTATAGCGATCCAATTTCCCAAACTCATATATATTGTTGACAATCTGACACTTACGAATATGTAATGATTTCACGCATCAGCAAGAATATAAGAAACAGATAATCAACATTTTAACAAGTCGCTTTGTAATCTTTTTACAAGGCGATTTTTTGTTGCTTATCGGCAGCGACGGTAATTTTGCAACAGCAAACCAAACCAATCTACCGACATGAAAATCGCTTTTTCCCGTACTGCTTTCCTGCTGCTAACTTTCGGATTCATTTCGACTGCCCTTACCGCTGCGGCTCACGAAGAAAAGCCCTCTAAAGAGGAGAGCAAATACATACCTCTAAAGAAAGATCGAATATACGCACCGCCTACTCGTCCCCGCATGCCGGCCCGAATGGCGAGCGAATGTATGTACGAAG
>JAIDKM010000106.1 GCA_029051915.1 Alistipes sp.
GTGCTCCGGCGGTATCATCCACGGTCTGTTGACCAAGCCCAACCAGGGCGAGGCCCTCGAGTTCGCCGTGGCCGCTTCGGCTCTGAAGCACACCATCAACGGCGACTTCAACCTCGTCTCCGTCGAGGAGGTCGAGTCCCTCGCCGGCGGTAACGCCAACGGCCGCGTGCAGCGATAATTTTAACTTTTCACCTTTCACTTTGAAAAATGGCAAGATTCAATAAATTGCAGGTCATGGAGGCCATCGGCAAGACCGGTATGGTTCCCGTTTTCTATCACTCCGACGCCGAGATCGCCAAGCAGGTCTTGAAGGCTTGTTACGAGGGCGGCGTGCGTGCTTTCGAGTTCACCAACCGCGGCGACTTCGCTTCGGAGGTCTTCATCCAGTTGGTGAAGTTCGCTGCCAAGGAGTGCCCCGACATGGTGCTCGGCATTGGCTCCATCGTCGATGCGCCCACGGCCGCTCTGTACATGCAGTACGGCGCTAATTTCGTCGTCGGCCCCTACCTCAATGCCGAGGTCGCTAAGGTCTGCAACCGCCACCTCGTGCCCTATACCCCCGGTTGCGGTTCCGTTACCGAGATCGGCACGGCTCAGGAGCTGGGTTGCGACCTCACGAAGGTCTTCCCCGCAGGCAATGTCGGCGGCCCGTCGTTCGTCAAGAACGTCAAGGCTCCGCTGCCGTGGTCGAATATCATGGCTACGGGCGCCGTCGAGCCCACCGAGGAGAACCTCACCGCTTGGTTCAAGGCCGGGGTCTATTGCGTCGGTATGGGTTCGCAGCTCTTCCCCAAGGAGGTCATCGCCGCCCAGGATTGGAAGGCTATCGCCGAGAAGTGCCGCTTCGCGTTGGGCGTCATCGCCTCCGTGCGCGGTAAATAGTTCGTTCCGGGTCGCTCCGCGCTCCCTCAGGGGGCGCGGGGTTCCCGGTTTTTCGCTAACCAAAACAAACTACCTGAATGACTGATATCAAGAAAAATATGACGAACTGGCGTTGGTGGATGTGCCTGCTGTTGTTCGTCGCCACTACGGTCAACTACCTCGACCGCCAGGTGCTTTCGCTCACTTGGAAGGACTTCATCGCTCCCGAGTTCCATTGGACCGATTCCGACTACGGTACCATCACCGGTTTCTTCTCCATCTTCTACGCCGTCGCCTGCCTCTTCGCCGGTAAGTTCGTCGATTGGATGGGTACCAAGAAGGGCTACCTCTGGGCTATCGGCATCTGGTCGCTCGGCGCTTGCTTGCATGCCGCCTGCGGTTGGGCTACGATGGTCTTCGAGGGCTACGCTTCGCTCGATGCCATGCGCATGGTCGAGTACGGTTCCGATGCCGCCATCGCCATCGCTACGGTCAGCGTGTGGTTGTTCCTCGTCTGCCGCGCCATCCTCGCTTTGGGCGAGGCCGGCAATTTCCCCGCCGCCATCAAGGTTACCGCCGAGTACTTCCCCAAGAAAGACCGTGCTTTCGCCACTTCGTTGTTCAACGCCGGCGCTTCGGTCGGGGCTCTGGTCGCTCCGTTGTCCATTCCCGTGCTGGCTTCGGCATGGGGGTGGGAGATGGCTTTCATCATCATCGGCGCCTTGGGCTTCGTCTGGATGTTCTTCTGGCTCTATATGTACGATAAGCCTGCCGAGTCGAAGCATGTCAACTCCGCCGAGCTCGCTTACATGTTGCAGGACGAACAGGAGCAGCCCGCCGAGTCGAAATCCGACACCGACGAGAAGACCATTCCTTTCATCCGGTGCTTCGGTTACAAGCAGACTTGGTCGTTCATCGTCGGCAAGTTCTTCACCGACGGCGTGTGGTGGTTCTACCTCTTCTGGGCTCCGGCTTACTTCTCCGAGTGCGGTTATTCGATGGAGACCACGATGGGTAAGATGCTCGTCTTCGTGCTCTACCTCATCGTTACCGTCATCTCCATCGGGGGCGGTTACCTGCCCAAGTTCTTCGTCGAGCGGAAGCACATGGAGCCTTATTCGGGCCGTATGCTCGCCATGTTGATCTTCGCTTTCTTCCCGCTCTTCGCGCTCTTCGCCCAGCCGTTGCAGGGTATCTCGGTGTGGTTCCCCGCCTTGATTATCGGCATCGCCGGCGCCGGACACCAGGCGTGGTCGGCCAACTTGTTCTCCACCATCGGCGACATGTTCCCCAAGTCGACCATCGCTTCGATCACGGGTATCGGCGCCATGGCCGGGGGTATCGGGTCGTTCCTCATCAACAAGGGCGCCGGTATGTTGTTCGATTATTCCGCTGCTCAGGGTGCGGCTTTCTCGTTCTTCGGTTTCTCGGGCAAGCCCGCAGGTTACATGATCGTCTTCTGCATCTGCGCCGTCGCTTACCTGCTCGCGTGGGCCATCATGAAGGCGTTGGTTCCCAAGTACAAACCTATCGTGTTGAAATAATTTCTCAAGTTTAAATACCTATGATTAAAGAACTCAATAAATCGACTGTCGCCAAGACGGATCGACCCGTCAGAATCCTCCAGTTCGGCGAGGGCAATTTCTTGCGTGCGTTCGTCGATTGGCAGATCGACATCGCCAACGAAAAGGGCGTCATGAATTCGGGCGTGGCCATCTGCCAGCCTATCCTCGACCCCGAGCATAAGGTGCTCGGCATGATCGACATGCTCCACAAGCAGGACAACCTCTACCACGTCTACCTCGAGGGCATCGAGAACAAGCAGCCCAAGAAGGACGTGCGTCTCGTCAAAAGCGTCATGGATTCGTTCAATCCCTACGTCGACTATGCCAAGTACGAGCAGTACTTCCTCTCGCCCGAGTTGAAGATCACCATCTCCAATACCACCGAGGCCGGCATCCGCTACGAGGAGGGCGACGACCTGACCGCTTGCCCGCCCAAGTCGTACCCCGCCAAGATGACCGCTCTGCTCTACAAGCGTTTCAAGCATTTCAACGGCGATCCGTCGAAGGGCCTCTGCATCATCTGCTGCGAGTTGATCGAGAACAACGGTTCCACGCTCCACGAGTACGTCATCAAGCATGCCGAGTACAACAAGCTCGGCCAGGATTTCATCGACTGGGTCGAGAAGAACTGCCACTTCTGCGATACGCTCGTCGACCGCATCGTCCCCGGTTTCCCGCGCGATACGATCAACGAGATCAAGGAGGAGATCGGTTTCGACGACAACCTCGTCGTCAAGGCCGAGTTGTACCACCTCTGGGCTATCGGCGGCCCCGGTTATAAGGAGGTCATGAAGGAGCTGCCCCTCGACAAGGCCGGCTTGCACGTCATCTTCATGCCGTCGATCAAGCAGTTCCGCGACAAGAAGGTGCGCATTCTCAACGGTTCGCATACCGGCATGGTGCCCATCGCTTTGCAGATGGGTTGCGAGACCGTCATGGATGCGTTCAATACGCCCGCTATCGAGAAGTTCATCAACGACATGGTCGCCGAGGAGGTCATCCCCATGATCGAGGAGGATCAGGCCGAGTTGAAGGAGTTCGCCGCCGGCATTCTGGAGCGCTTCTACAATCCCTACATCAAGCACATGTTGAAGTCCATTTCGCTCAATTCGTTGTCGAAATGGGAGGCCCGCAACTATCCCACTGTCAAGGACAATTGGTTCAAGGCTCAGCGCGTCGCTCAGCACGAGTGCTTCACGTTCGCCGCTTTGTTGTCGCTCTACGGCCCCGAAAGCGGGTTCCAGCCCGACGACAC
>JAIDKM010000107.1 GCA_029051915.1 Alistipes sp.
CCTAAGTCTGACGTGGCTACCAATTACACCATATCCGCTTCCGAGGACAAAGATAGGACAAAAAAACGCAAATCCCAACCTCGATCGCACGGAATATCCGGTTTTTTACTTATTTTTGTCCGGGATAATTTCGGAACAGCAGTCAATACAATACAGCCATGAACGAGAACAGAATGGAATACGATCCTTCGGATTTCGAGGAGGAGGATTTCCGGACTTCGGAGCCCGAAGCCGACAAATCGATCCGCGGTTACCGCATCGTCATCGTCATCCTCTCGGTGATTCTGGTGGCCCTTTCGGCCCTTTATTACAACATCAACCGCCAGCAGCAGCGCGATTACGAGTTGTTGCAGATCGACCGCGATTCGATCCAGAGCAACCTCGGGCAGTTGATGAGCGACTTCGACAATTTGCAGATCACCAACGACACCATTTCGGCCAGCCTCAGCTTCGAGCGCGAGCGCGCCGATTCGTTGATGGAGCGGCTCAAGAAAGAGCGTTCGTGGAACCTCTCCAAGATCAAGCAGTACGAGAAGGAGGTCGGTACTTTGCGCACGCTGCTGCACGGGTATATCAAGCAGATCGATTCGCTCAATACGCTCAACAAGAAGCTCATCCAGGAGAACGTCTCCTACCGCAAGGAGATCACCTCGGCACAGTTGCGGGCCGACATGGCCGAGGAGAAGGCCGCCGAGCTCGACAACAAGGTTCGCGTCGGGTCGGTCATCCGGGCGCGCGACATCCGCCTGGCGGCTCTCAACGACAAGAGCAAGCCCGTCTCGCGCATCAAGAACGCCTCGCGGCTGCGCGTCGACTTCATCCTCTCGGCCAACGACCTCGCCTCCCCGGGCGATAAGGCCATCTACGTCTGCATCACTTCGCCCGACGGCTACGTCCTCACCACCGACGCCACTCCTACTTTCGAGTTCGAGGGCGGACGCCTGCCTTACTCGGCCATGCGCGAGGTCGACTACCAGAACCAGGATCTCGAGGTCGGCATCTTCTTCAACAGCTCCGGATTCACGGCCGGCACCTACGGCATCCGCCTCTATTGCGAGGGCCGCATGATCGGGAGCACGGAGGTCATGATGAAGTAGCCATGCAGCAGCAGAGCGCTTTGCAGGAGGAGGTCGCCCGGGCCGTCGGGGTCTTGCGCCAGGGCGGCATCATCCTCTACCCCACCGATACGGTCTGGGGCTTGGGTTGCGACGCCACGAATCCCGAGGCCGTGGAGAGAATCTACCGGCTCAAGCAGTCCGACAATAAGAAATCGATGCTCGTGCTTTGCGACTCGGCCGATATGGTCGTGCGGTACGTCGACCGCGCTCCCGGCATCGCTTTCGAGGTCATGGAGATGGCTACCAGCCCTCTGACGCTCATCTTGCCCGGAGCCGTCGGCATCGCCGCCAACCTCATCCCCGAGGAGGGGACGCTCGGCGTGCGGGTTCCCGACCATCTCTTTTGCCGGCAGGTGCTGCGTGCGCTCGGCCGGCCCTTGGTCTCCACGTCGGCCAACATCTCCGGAGAGGAGACGCCCGTCGGCTTGCAGGAGGTCTCCCGGGAGATCATCGAGGGCGTCGACTTCGTCGTCAGCCCCCGCTTCGAGGGCAAACCCACCCGCAGGGCTTCGTCGATCATCGCTTTCGGCGAGGGCGGCGAGGTAAAAATCATCCGCGATTGATGGCCCGCACACTCATC
>JAIDKM010000108.1 GCA_029051915.1 Alistipes sp.
GAACCCCAAGATCGTCGTCCGCGCCGGCGCAGGATACGATAACGTCGACTTGGCCGCCGCTTCCCAGCAAGGCATCGTCGTTATGAATACGCCCGGACAGAATTCCAACGCCGTGGCCGAGTTGGCCGTCGCCATGATGATCTTCATGGCCCGCAACCGCTTTACGCCCGGCACCGGTTCCGAGATCCTCGGCAAGACGCTCGGCATCCACGCCTACGGCAACGTCGGCCGCCTCGTCGGCCGTAAGGGCCGCGCGCTCGGCATGCGAGTTGTAGCTTACGATCCGTTCGTCTCCGATCCCGAGGTCTTCGCCGCCGACGGCGTGGAGCAGGTCTCTTCGGTCGAGGAGCTCTACCGGGCTTCCGACTTCCTCTCGCTCCACATTCCCGCCACGCCCCAGACCCGGGGTTCGATCGGTTACGATCTCTTGATGTCGATGCCCGCCGGCGCTACGTTGGTCAATACCGCCCGCAAGGAGGTCATCGACGAGGAGGGGTTGATGCGGGCCCTCTCCGAGCGCGAGGACCTGAAGTACGCCACCGACATCGCCGCCGACAGCCAGTCCCGGTTGGACGAGACGTTCGGCAAACGGGTCTTCGCCACCGCCAAGAAGATGGGCGCCGAGACCGCCGAGGCCAACCTCAATGCAGGCCTGGCCGCCGCTCGGCAGATCGTCGACTTCTTCAAGACCGGCTGCACCCGCTTCCAGGTAAATAAATAGTCCGAATCCGAAGGTTCGGCCGACCCCCGAACCTTCGCCTAAATGAACTCTATAACTATGGTACGTATCAAACCTTTCCGCGCCGTGCGTCCTCCCCGGGAGCATGCTTCCGAGGTCGCATCGCGCCCTTACGACGTTCTGAATTCCGCCGAGGCGAAGTCCGAGGCCACGGAGCGTTCGCTCCTGCATATCATCAAGCCCGAGATCGACTTCGAGCCCATCGCCGACGAGCATTCGCAGCAGGTCTACGACAAGGCCGTCGAGAACTTCCGCCGTTGGCGCCGGGAGGGTTGGTTGCAGCAGGATCCCGAGGAGTATTACTACGTCTACGCCCAGACCATGGAGGGTCGTACACAGTATGGACTGGCCATGTGTTGCCACTTCGAGGACTACCTCTCGGGCGCCATCAAGAAGCACGAGCTCACACGTCCCGACAAGGAGGAGGATCGCATGATCCACGTCCGCAACCAGCAGGCCAACATCGAGCCCGTCTTCTTCGCCTACCCCGACAACGCCGAGATCGACGCCATCGTCGCCGAAACGGTGAAGCAGGCTCCCGAGTACGATTTCACCGCCGCCGACGGCTTCGGCCATCGGTTGTGGGTCATCCGCGACCGCAAGACCAACGACCGCATCACCGAGATCTTCGCCGGCATCCCCGCGCTCTACGTCGCCGACGGACACCACCGCACCGCCGCCGCCGCCCGCGTCGGCGCCGAGTGCAAGGCCAAGAATCCGGCCCATTGCGGCTCCGAGGAGTATTGTTACTTCCTCGCCGTTACCTTTCCCGCCGGCCAGCTCCGCATCATCGATTACAACCGCGTCGTCCGGGATCTCAACGGGCTCACGCCCGCGCAGCTCATCGACAAGCTCCGCGAAAGTTTCACCGTCGAGGAGAAAGGCGCCGAGGAGTATCGCCCCGCCGCCTTGCATAACTTCTCCATGTACCTCGACGGCAAATGGTACAGCCTCACCGCCAAGCCCGGTACCTACAACGACAGCGACCCCATCGGCGTGCTCGACGTTACCGTCTTGTCGAACCTCGTGCTCGACCGGATCTTCGATATCAAGGATCTGCGTACTTCCAAGCGCATCGACTTCGTCGGCGGCATCCGCGGGCTGGGCGAGTTGAAGCGGCGCGTCGACAGCGGCGAGATGAAGGTCGCTTTCGCGCTCTACCCCGTCTCGATGCAGCAGCTCCTCGATATCGCCGATACGGG
>JAIDKM010000109.1 GCA_029051915.1 Alistipes sp.
GTATCATGGCTCACATCGATGCCGGTAAGACCACGACGTCGGAGCGTATCCTTTTTTACACGGGTAAAACCCATAAGATCGGCGAGGTGCACGAGGGCGGCGCTACGATGGACTGGATGGTTCAGGAGCAGGAGCGCGGTATTACGATCACCTCGGCGGCTACCACCGCATTCTGGCATTACAAGGACAAGCAGTATCAGATCAACCTGATCGACACCCCGGGCCACGTCGACTTCACCGTCGAGGTGGAGCGTTCGTTGCGCGTGTTGGACGGTGCGATCGCTACGTTCTGCGCCGTCGGCGGCGTCGAGCCGCAGTCGGAGACCGTATGGCGCCAGGCCGACAAGTACAACGTGCCCCGTATCGGTTACGTCAACAAGATGGACCGCACGGGCGCCGACTTCCTCGCTGTCTGCTCGCAGATCAAGGAGCACTTCGGTGCTACGGCTCTGCCGGTCGTGCTGCCTATTGGCGCCGAGGACAAGTTCGAGGGTTTGGTAGACCTTATATATAATAACGCGATTTATTACTTCGACGACAAGACCGTCCGCGACAACTTCGAGTTGAAGGAGATCCCCGAGTCGATGAAGGCCGAGGCCGCCGAGTGGCGCGCCAAGCTCATCGAGGAGGTCGCCGCTACGGACGAGGCTCTGATGGAGAAGTTCTTCGAGGATCCCGATTCGATCACTCCCGACGAGTTGCTCGCCGCGATCCGCACCGCTACGATCTCCATGCAGATCGTGCCCATGCTCTGCGGTTCGTCGTTCCACAACAAGGGCGTGCAGAAGCTCTTGGACTACGTCATCGCATTCTTGCCTTCGCCGCTCGACGTGCCCGCCGTTACGGGTACCAACCCCAAGACCGAGAAGGAGGAGGAGCGCAAGGCTTCCGAGGACGAGCCGTTCTGCGGCCTGGCGTTCAAGATCGCTACCGACCCCTTCGTGGGACGTCTGGCTTTCGTCCGCGTCTACTCGGGTAAGCTCGATGCCGGTTCCTACGTGCTCAACGCACGCAGCGGCAAGCGCGAGCGCATTAGCCGCATCTACCAGATGCACGCCAACAAGCAGAATCCTCTGGAGACCGTCGGCGCCGGCGACATCTGCGCTGCCGTAGGTTTCAAGGAGATCCGCACGGGCGATACGCTCTGCGCCGAGAACGCACCCATCGTGTTGGAGCAGATGACGTTCCCCGAGCCGGTGATCGGTCTGGCCGTCGAGCCCAAGACTCAGAAGGATCTCGACAAGCTGGGCATCGCCCTGGCCAAGTTGGCCGAGGAAGACCCCACCTTCACGGTGCATACCGACGAGGATTCGGGTCAGACCGTCATCAGCGGTATGGGCGAGTTGCACCTCGACATCATCGTCGACCGTCTGCGTCGCGAGTTCGGCGTCGAGATCAACCAGGGTGCTCCGCAGGTCAACTACAAGGAGGCTCTCACCACCACCGTTCAGCACCGCGAGGTCTTCAAGAAGCAGACCGGCGGTCGTGGTAAGTTCGCCGACATCATCTTCGAAATCGGCCCCGCCGAGGAGGGTAAGATGGGTCTTACGTTCGTCGACGAAGTCAAGGGCGGTAACATTCCGAAGGAGTTCATCCCCTCGGTTCAGAAGGGCTTCGAGTCCGCAATGGCCAACGGCGCCCTCGCCGGTTACCAGATGGACTCGATGAAGGTAACTCTCAAGGACGGTTCGTTCCACCCCGTCGACTCCGACCAGCTCTCGTTCGAGATCGCTGCCCGCAACGGTTACCGCGCCGCGGCTCCCAAGGCCGGTTCGGTCATCATGGAGCCGATCATGTCGGTGGAGGTCGTTACTCCCGAGGAGAACATGGGCGACATCATCGGCGACCTGAACAAGCGCCGCGGTCAGATCACCGGCATGGAGTCGAAAGGCACCGCCCGCGTGGTCAAGGCCAAAGTGCCCCTGTCGGAGATGTTCGGCTACGTAACCGTGCTGCGTACGATTTCGTCGGGCCGCGCCACCTCGTCCATGGAGTTCTCGCACTTCGAGGAAGTTCCCGCCGGTCTGGCCAAGGAGATCATCGAGAAAGCGAGTGGTAAACGTAAGGATATAGAATAAGGAAAGATATGAGCCAGAAAATTAGAATCAAACTGAAGTCATTCGACCACAATCTCGTGGACAAGTCGGCCGAGAAGATCGTGAAGACCGTCAAGAGTACGGGCGCCGTCGTCAGCGGTCCGGTACCCCTGCCCACGCACAAGCAGATTTTTACGGTCAACCGCTCGACTTTCGTCAACAAGAAAGCTCGCGAGCAGTTCCAGCTCTGCACCTTCAAGCGCATTCTGGACATCTATTCGTCGACGCCCAAAACCATCGACGCTTTGATGAAACTGGAGTTGCCTTCGGGTGTCGAGGTCGAAATCAAGGTCTGACTTCCGGGGTCTCGTTTCGTGCCGCATGCCGGCGACGCCGCATAGAGCGGCGTCCCGGCACGGACACGGATCGGTTCTCCGCTATCGCAGGAAACATCACTTTATTTTTATAACAAACACAATTTGACAACAAATGTCAGGACTTATTGGAAAGAAAATCGGAATGACTTCCGTTTACAGTGCCGAGGGTAAGAA
>JAIDKM010000011.1 GCA_029051915.1 Alistipes sp.
ACAACCAGTATCTGATCTATAGTTACAAGTCGCAGTTCATCGCGGGGCTTTCGTTCGGCTACGTCTACAACAACCAGTTCAAGCACCTGGGCGGCAACGCCACCATGATCCGCTTCAACGTCGAGACGGCCGGCAACCTCGTCGACGGGCTCGAGCACCTCTTTTCCCATCCGCAGGCGGGGCAAAGTTACTACCGCATCTTCGGGTTGCGGTACGCTCAGTACGTGCGCGCCGACTTGAGCCTCAGCCGCAAGATCACGCTCGGCGAGAAGACCGCTTTGGCCGGGCGGCTCTACGGCGGCGCTGCGGTTGCCTACGGCAATTCGGACATCGTGCCTTTCGACCGGATGTTCTACGCCGGCGGCAGCAACAGCATGCGCGGGTGGACACCTCGTACGCTCGGCCCCGGTTCGGTGCTTATCACCGATTTGGAGTATCCCACCCAGTTGGGCGACATGCGGTTGGAGGCCAACCTCGAATTCCGCTTCCCGATCTGGGGCATCGTCCACGGCGCCGCGTTCCTCGACGTCGGCAATATCTGGAATCTGAAGGACAAGTCCCTCTATTCCGATAGCTCGGTCAGTGCTTCCGACGCGGCTTCTACCGTCTTCCGCTTCGGGGATTTCTATCGCCAGCTGGGCTTCGACACCGGCGTGGGTCTGCGCCTCGACATCAAGTTCGCCGTCTTGCGCCTCGACTGGGGCATCCAGCTCCATAACCCCAACAATCCCGCCGGCGAGCGGTGGATCCATAATTTCAAGTGGAAGAATACCGCGCTCAACTTCGGCGTCGGTTACCCGTTCTGATCCGGCCTTTTCCGCGTGTTAAGGAATAGTCCCTCCGAATTGCGATTCGAAAAAGAGGTTTTTGGGCCGGCAAAAAGCGGCCCCAAAAAGCGGCCCCAAAGCGGCAAAACACTTTTTTTGAAAAAAGTTGCCCTTTCCTCTTGACAAAGGGGTATCCGTTGTTGTATATTTGTCTCGTCTTCCGCTTCGGGCGTTGTCGCAAGAGCGCTCATCTTTCTATCCAGAACGACAACTGCCGTGCACGGCAGCCCGAAGCTCCAAGACAGCTATTTCCTTACCGACGTCGGTCTTCGGATCGCTTCCCATTTTGTCGCGTCCGTCGTTTCAGTTGTCC
>JAIDKM010000110.1 GCA_029051915.1 Alistipes sp.
GCTTTTCATTCTGAGCTACCTTTAGATATCGGTGTTGATCGTATCGGTGATGGCCAACCTGCGTCTGTCGCTCTCCATAGGCGGCGGATATTCGGTGCTGGCTTTTACCTTCTCCGGACTGACATTCCCGATCATGGCCATGTACCCGGCCATGCGCATCGTAAGCCGGCTGTTCCCGTTCACCTACTACACCGACCTTTTCGTCGACCAGATGTTGCGGGGTGCGCCGGCCGTCTGTTCGTTGCCCGATTTGGGCTACATGGCGCTCTTCATCATTTTACCGCTTCTGTGCCTGCCGCGGCTGCGCCGAATCTGCACGGAAGAAAAATTCTGGGGGAGATCGTAATATGAACCGTTTGGCACGTCAAATAAAATCCTACTGGCAGCAGCTCGGCTCTGTCATGGGCAACGAATACCGCTCGATCTTCACGGACGGCGGCGTGATGCTGATTCTGATCTTCGCCCTGCTGATCTACTCCACGGTCTATTCGCTGGCCTATGCGCCGCAGGTGCTGCGCAACGTTCCGATCGGCGTGATCGACCAGAGCCGCACCTCGACGAGCCGCAGCTTGGTCGAAACTTTCAATACCGGGCCGAATACCTACGTGGCCTACAATCCGACGGATATGGAAGAGGCCAAGCAGCTCTTCTTCGACCGCGAAATCTACGGCATCGTCTATATTCCGTCGGACTACGAAGAAAAATTGCTGGGCGGACAGCAGGCCGTCGTGGCGATCTATTGCGACGCCAGTTATTTCCTGATGTACCGGCAGGTATTCCAGGAAGTGGTAACCTCGATCGGCAAGACGGGCGCCATGGTGGAATTCCAGCGTCTGATCGCCAAAGGGGCCAACATCCCGCAGGCGCAGGCCACGACGCAGCCGGTTATCTACCAGGCCCACAACATCTTCAATCCCTATCTGGGCTACGGCACCTTCGTCATGCCGGCGATCATCATGGTCATCATCCAGCAGACGATGCTCATCGGCATCGGCATGATCGGCGGCACGTGGCGCGAACATCGGCTCTACCACACGCTTTGTCCGCCGGGACGGCGGCGCATGTCGACTCTGCCGATCGTGCTGGGCCGAGGTCTGGTCTACGCTTCGATCTACGCGGTAACAAGTTGTTACATCCTGATGTTGCATTATCGGATGTTCCACTATCCGATGAACGGCTCGACCGGCACGATCCTGCTTTTCATGGCAGTCTACATGGCGGCCTGCATCGCGCTGAGCATCGCGCTTTCGACCTTGTTCCGCCATCGCGAAAGTTCGTTGCTGCTGTTGCTGTGGACTTCGATTCCGTTGCTGATGCTCAGCGGCGTATCTTATCCCCGCGAGGGCATTCCCGACTGGCTCTACTACCTCGGACAGATCTTCCCCAGCAGCCACGGCGTAACCGCTTTCCTGCGTATTCAGACGATGGGCGCTTCGCTGCCGGAGGTCTTCGCCGAAATCAAGGCGCTCGTGATTCTGGCCGTGATCTACGGCGGAGCCGCCTGTATCGGAACTCACTTGGTCATCAAGCGGGAGACCGACAGCTGCAACAATAATTAGAGTACGAAAATAAAAACCGAAAAAAGACGAAAAACGGAAATCTGTTTTTCGCCTTTTTCTCATTCTATCGCCGGAAGCCGCCCGGAGGAGGACCGCCGGGGCCGGGGCCCATCATCCCGCTGCGGGTCGTCGACTGATCCATGCCGTAGTCCTTAAGATTGGTGGAACCTCGTTTTCCGAAGCGCCGGAGGTTGTAGGTGAACTGCACCATATAATAGCGGCCCACCACGCTGTTGGTCGCATTCTGCGTCCAGCCCGAGCCCACGGTGCGGACGAACGCCTTGTTCTGGTTCAGAATATCGTTCACACCGATCATCACCTCGCCCCGCTGGTTCTTGAAGACCTTTTTTCCGATCCACGCATTGCAGAGCAGGTAATCGTCATTGTAGCTGTTGGTGAAACCGATGTACTGCGTATACGAAGCGCTGGCCGTAAGAGTGAAGCCCAGCGGGAATACGACCTTAAGATTTCCCGAAGCCGTATGGTTGAAATAGCGGTTCTTGCCGGCAGCCAGATCGATCGAGTTCTTGGCTTCGTTGTAAGTGCCGTTCCACGAAAGGGTGAAGTCGACTTTTTCCGAAATGTTGCTGCCCAGCACGGCACGGAAGTCGTAACCCATGTTGCTGGTCTCGTTGCGCTCGCCGTCAATGCGGCTCGGAGTAAGATTATAGATCACGCCCGCCATGACGTTGAAGTTGCTCTTGAGGAATCCCACCGGGAAACCGTAGCTGACGTGCGTCATCAGATTCCAGTAGCCGTTCATGTTCACCGGTCGCGAATATTGGAGGTAAGGGCTCTCCACACCGTCGATCGAAACCGTCCCGTTGTACCGCACGTCATTGGTAATGTAGTCCGATGCGGCCTGCATGGAGAACATCCACATGAACGTGCGCCCTTTCTCTACGTTCGAGTTGGTATAGTGGAAGTTGACACGGTGGTTGTACGACGGGTTCAACTCGGGATTACCGCTCGATATGTATTGTGCATCGGAGATGTCGTAAACGCTCTGCAGCTGCGTGATCGAAGGGTTGTCGGTATAGGACGAGACGAACAGCCGCAACGAATTCTCACGGTTGATATTCAGCTGACCCATCATGAAGTAAAGCACATTGTTGTAGTTGTGGCGGATCTTCTCCGGATCGGCGCTCTGCATGATCTGTCCGTCGAGCGACGAACGCTGATAATAGACGTTCGCAACGAACGTATTGCGTTCTTTGGAGTAGCGGAAACCGGGGCCGACACGCTGCGTAAGGTAGTTGCTCTCGTAGGTGCTGGAAAGCGAGGGGGCAGGAACGATTCCTGCGATCGAGAAATCCTCGCCCGTTTCATAGCTCTTTTTGTCGCGTTCCTGGTGGTCGTACTCCGCCCGATACTGCATCGACAGCTGCGCATATTTGGAGACGGGCTCGGTATAGGTGAACTCGCCGCGCAACGAGTAGCTGCTCGACGGAGCCACGGTGCGCAGATAGCGCAGATCGGTATAGCTCAGTTCCTCACCGGTCTCCGAATCGACATAGGTTCCCAGCGGGTTCCATCCCCACGGCACATCGCTGCCCTCGGGCCGCACTTTCGAAATCTGCGCAACATTCGAATGCGAATCGGACGAGTTGGTGAAATCGGAATAGCGGAACATGCCGTCGAGCGTAAGGGTACGTCCGGCCTTGCCCAGCTTGGCGCGGTAGATGGCATTGGTTCGGATGTTATATCCGTGCCGGATCGCATCGCTGAAGCTGTTGGTGGGGGAGTAGCCGCTGCCTCCGTTTTCGGGAGCACCGTATTGCCAGCCCGTCGTCCTGCTCCACGGGTCGTTGGACTGCCAGCTGAAGCTGGGACGGATCATCAGATTCTGATTCTCGGAGATCTTCCACTCGAAGCGGGCGTTGAAACGGTGGTTGAAAGCCCTCGTATCGGAATAACCGCGGGTAGAGAGAGTGTCGATGTTGGGCGTTTCATACCACTTTTCAACGGTCGAGCTATTCTCCGTACTGGTATTATTGAAGAAATAGCTGCCCTGAAACGAAATCTGATCGCGTTTGCCCCACGTATCGGAGTAGTTGATGCCGATGGCGTTCACCGTGGCCACGCCGCTCTGCGGCCGCACCATGTATTGGCCCACGCCGCCGCGACGTCCGCCGCCCGTACTTCCCGAAACGCCGAGAATATCTTCGAACGAGAAATTCTGTTGGTTGACATTGTTGAACAGGCCGATCAGCGACACGCGGCTGTCTCCATTGAAAATATTGACATTGCCGCCGGCCAGATACTTGAAACGGTCGTCCGTTCCCTCCTCGGCATCGTAGCCCAATCCGGCATAGACCTTGCCGAATACGCCCTGCCGCATGTTCTTGTGCGTAACGATGTTGATGGCCTTGTAGCCTTCGCCGTCGTCCATGCCCGAAAATTCAGCTGCATCCGAAAGTTTGTTGTAGACTTCGATGCGGTCGACCGCCTGTGCGGGCAGCGACTTGATGGCCGTCGTAACATCCTCGCCGAAGAACTCCTTGCCGTCGACAAAAATCTTCTTGACCTCCTCGCCCTGCGCTTCGACCGTACCGTCGGTAACGGTGATGCCGGGCATCTTCTTCAGCAGGCCTTCGACGTCGGCGTCGGCCACAACCTTGAACGCTCCGGCATTATAGCTTACCGTATCGCCTTTCTGCGAAGTCCGCAGCGCTTTCGCCTCCTTGACGACAGTCTCGATCTGCACGCCGGCCTTGAGTCGGAGCTCGCCTATGTCCTGGCGGGCTGCAGCGACCTTGAACGTCGTATTGTAGTCGTTGTAACCAAGAAACGAGACCGAGATCGTATACTCTCCGTAGGCGAGCGACGGAATGGAAACCGATCCTTTGTAAGCCGACGTGTGATACTGCTTCTTGTCCGGGGCATCGACCGGCGCCACCGTCAGCACGGCCCCGGCCACCGTCTCGCCGGTCTCGTCGTCGAGCACCGTGGCGGTAACCGTACCTTTCTGTGCGAACGCGGCGGCGGCGACGAACGTAAGCAGGGTTGTCAGTAGTATTTTTTTCATCGTACAGATATGATTTATTCAAAATTCGGCGGCGCGAAGATAGCTTATTTTTGCGGCACTGCCAGCGAATCCGGGGTGAATCGCCAAAAAAAGGGTGTCAGTCGCCCGAATCGAAGACCGACACCCCAAAAATTCCGGAACAGGTTTATTTTCCCTGGCCCTGCTTGCAGTCCTTGTTGTCCTTGCAATCTTTGTTCTGCTTGCAGCAGCCCTGCTTGGCATCCTTGCCCATCTTGCCGCGGTGCGCACCGGGTTTGGGACCCTGCATCTGCGACCATTTGTCGTACTGCGAATCCGTAAGAACGGACTTCATGTCGGCAGCATGGGCCTGCCGGTTCTTGACCATCTGGGCACGGGCGGCCTCCATCTGCTGAGCCTGCTTAAGATTGATGGCGTAGACTTTCTTGGCCTGCACTTCGTCGAGTCCCAGTTCCTGGGTCATCCGCTCGGTCTGACGCTGAGCCATCTGCTCGACGGTGGGACGTTCTTTCGGCATCCGGCCGTTCTGATTCTGCTTCTGATTCTGCGCGAAAGCGCCCGGGGCGGCCAGCAGACAGAGTGCTGCGGCAACTGCAAAAATACGTTTCATGGTTCTAAAAAGTTTAAAGTGAATGGTTCATTATCATGCAGGGTTTTCCGCCTCGGCAGA
Source organism: Alistipes sp. (assembly GCA_029051915.1). Lineage (GTDB taxonomy): Bacteria > Bacteroidota > Bacteroidia > Bacteroidales > Rikenellaceae > Alistipes. Next base: position 5,237 of record JAIDKM010000110.1, read on the forward strand.
GTTCATGCAAGCTGGGCTTCGCCCTCGGCTTATCGAAAACCTTCATGCTGCTGTTGCAAAGGTAGGGCCAGAATGAAAACCCGGGGTATGACCCCGGGTAAAACGGCCGTTCCGGCCGGTCAACCGACTATTCGACCGGCTGAGCCGACCGCAGCCACGCCTTGAATTCGGGCACGCGGGCTTTCGAAACGACGATCCGTTCGGGCGTTGGAACCTGCAGCGACAGCGACAGCCGGCTGCCGAACCAGACAACAATCTCTTTCACGGCTCGGCGCGCAACGATGAACTGGCGGTTGGCTCGAAAAAAGTCGCTTTCGGGCAACAGGGCCTGCAACGCTTCGAGCGTCCGGTCGAGCGGATAGGCCTCGCCATCGAATCCATACGCAGTAACTTTTTCGTTGGAGGTATAGCAA
>JAIDKM010000111.1 GCA_029051915.1 Alistipes sp.
GATCAGGTCGGTGAAGGCGAATGCAAAAAAGATGAAGGCCAGCAGCAGCACCGAGTAGAGCGACTTGTTGTTCAGGTTGATGCGGTTGATCGTCCACACGGCCAGCCGGCCGATCAGGTAGCCCGACAGGGCACCGACGACCATCTGCACAACGAAGAGCAGGATGCCCGTTCCCAGCCCCAGGTCGCCCGACGGATGGGAAAGAATGCCCACCAGCAGAATCGTCAGCATGTAGGCCATCGGGTCGTTCGAGCCGCTTTCCAGCTCCAGCAGGGGCTTCAGGTTCTCCCGCAGGCCGCGTTTCTTGGTTCGCAGGATCGAGAAGACCGATGCCGAGTCGGTCGACGACATGGTCGCCGCAAGCAGCAGCGCCAGGGCAAAGGAGAGTTCGACCCCGACCAGCGGCGCCACCAGCCACACGAAGGTGCCCAGAATCAGCGCCGTGATGACGACGCCCACGGTCGCCAGCACCACTCCGGGCCCGATGACGGGGCGTATCTGCGAGAATTTGGTGTCCATGCCGCCCGTAAAAAGGATGATGCAGAGCGACACCATACCCAGAAAGTGGGTCATTTCGATCGAGCGGAACGAGATGATCTCCAGGCCGAAAAGCATGCCGACCCCGAGGAACAGCAGCAGGGCGGGCGTTCCGAAACGGTAGGCGGCCTTACCGGCCATCACCGCCACGAACAGCAGCAGGGCGAAGACCAGGACGATATTTTCATTGGAGAATTCGGACATCATGGCTATTGCGGGATGAATATATAGGTGATCGTGCCTTGTTGCCGGGCCGGGGCCGTCGGGTCGATGTTGAAAAGCGACTCCCGCGCCGCCCTAAGCGCCGTTTCGCGCATGCAGGCATCACCGCCCGCAAGTACGTGGGCGCTCGTTACTTCGCCCGAGCGGTTGACCGCGATCTCGACCTCCACATCGCCGCCGCCCTCGCACCGGTAGGCCGGAACGATCAGCTTGCGGGACGTCCGCACCGGGTCGACCAGCGAAAAGGAGACCGTTACCCGGCCTTTCAGCTTGCGGTCTTGGTGCTCGGTTCCTTCTTCCGTGCCCCGCCGCGTGCGGATCGCGGCTTCTTCGGCCAGCCCTTGTTCGTAGGCTTCGCGGTTCGCACGCATGCGGTCGGCCGCTTCGGCCGCCGCTGAGTTGATCTCCGCAGCATTCGTTCCGCGGTCGTCCTTGAGTTCTTCGTTCAGGGCGTTTTCGTTCGACGCCGCATTGCGGATGCTCTTCCAGTCGATGGGATCTTGTTGTTGACGGCGGCGCACCTCCTCTTCCAGGCGGTTGCGTTCGCGTTCCAGCTCGGCCAGCGTCTGGAGGTCGATGTAGATACCTTGCGCGGCGGGACGACGGCCCACCACGATCTTCGACGACACCAGCACGATCATCACCACCAGATAGGCCGCCAGCGTGATGCAGAGCCCGATGCGGTGATCGTAGGCCCACATGCCGGCATCCTTGCGCCGGCCGTCGAACGGCAGGTCGAGACGCGCCCGTCGGGCGGGACGCGGCGTTTCGGGTGTATGTCCTGCAGGTCGGGGGGTCATGGCTGGTCTTCGGTCTTCTTCTGCGGATGCGATCCCGGGCGCGCACCGGGGCGTTCCTTGATAATCGCGTGGCAAAAATAGTTTTTTTTAGCGATTTTTTATATCTTTGGGGCACAAAAATATTCACAACTACGCTTATGTCAACCAAACAGCAAACGCTCAAAGCCCCGCTCTCGTTCTCGGGCAAGGGCCTGCATACGGGCGTCCGGGTGTCGATGACCGTCCACCCCGCCGACGCCGATACGGGTATCGTCTTCCGCCGCACCGACATCGAGGGCCAGCCCCTGATTCCCGCTCTGTGCGATAACGTCGTCGACACCTCGCGCGGCACGACCATCGAGGTCGGCGGCCACCGCGTCAGCACCATCGAGCATATCGTCTCGGCCCTCTGGACGCTGGGCGTGGACAACGCCCTGATCGACATCGACGCTCCCGAGACTCCGATCATGGACGGGTCGTCGCGCGAATACGCCGAGGCCATCGTCCGCACGGGCGTCGTCGAGCAGGAGGCCGAGCGCAAGTTCTACCACGTTACCGAAAAGATGGTCTACACGATCCCCGAGAAGGGCGTGGCCATCATCCTCTATCCCGACGACGAGTTTTCCGTTTCGCTGCACGTCGACTATAACTCCAAGATCGTCGGCAACCAGTATGCCACGTTCGACTCCGGCGACGACTATACGTCGAAAATCGCTCCGTGCCGGACGTTCGTCTTCCTGCACGAATTGGAGCCGCTCATCAAGATGAACCTCATCAAGGGCGGCGACCTCGACAACGCCATCGTCGTCGTCGAGAATCCCGTTCCCGCCGAGGAGCAGGAGAACCTCAAGAAGATCTTCAACAAGCCCGGCATCGAGATCAAGCCCGGTTATCTCAACAACCTCGAACTGCGTTACAACAACGAGATCGCGCAGCACAAGTTGCTCGATCTGCTGGGCGACTTCGCTCTGCTGGGCGTGCGGATCAAGGGCCGCGTGTGGGCCACGCGCCCCGGACACTTCGCCAATACGGAGTTCATGAAGCAGCTCAAGCGTTCGATCCGCAAGGCGGGCGAGAAGCCGCGTTATAACTACGACTGCCGCAAGCCTGCGCTCTACGACATCAACGACATCCGCCGCATGCTGCCGCACCGGCCGCCGTTCCTGCTCGTCGACCGCATCTTCCATTGCGACGCCACGTCGGTCGCCGGCATCAAGAACGTTACCATGAACGAGCCTTTCTTCGTGGGCCACTTCCCCGAGGAGCCCGTCATGCCGGGCGTGCTGATCGTCGAAGCCATGGCCCAATGCTCCGGCATCATGGTGCTCAACACCGTCGAGGATCCGGAGAACTATTCCACCTACTTCATGAAGATCGACGGCGTGAAGTTCAAGCGCAAGGTCGTTCCGGGCGATACGTTGCAGTTCGAAATCCACCTGTTGGAGCCCATCCGCCGCGGCGTCGCTCTGGTCGAGGCCAAGGCATTCGTCGGCGAGACGCTCGCCTGCGAGGCCGTGTTGATGGCCCAGGTCGTAAAAAACCGTCAGTAAGATGATCAGCGAGCTTGCATACATCCACCCCGACGCCCGGTTGGGCGATGGGGTTACCGTCGAGCCGTTCGCCTACATCGCCGGCGACGTCGTCATCGGCGACGGTTGTTGGATCGGCCCCGGCGCCGTGATCCACGACGGCGCACGCATCGGCAAGAACTGCAAGATCCACACCGCGGCTTCGATCTCGTGTCTGCCGCAGGATCTCAAGTTCGCCGGCGAGATCACTACTTGCCGGATCGGCGACAACAACGACATCCGCGAATACGTAACCGTCAGCCGCGGCACCAAGTCTACGGGCACCACCGTCATCGGCGACGGCAACCTCCTGATGGCCTACGTCCACGTGGGCCACGACTGCGTCGTCGGCAGCCACTGCGTCATCGCCAACCGCGTCTCGCTCGCCGGCGAGGTGCACGTCGGCGACTGGGTCGTCATCGGCGGCCATGCCGCCATCCACCAGTGGACGCATATCGGCGATCACTCGATGATCCAGGGCGGGGCGTTGCTCGGGCAGGATCTGCCGCCCTACATCATCGTCCGCAACGACACGCTGCGCTTCGCCGGCATCAACAAGGTCGGACTTTCGCGCCGCAACTTCTCGCCCGAGCGCATCGCCGAGATCCACGAGGCTTGCCGCATCTTGTTCCAGAGCGGTCTGAACTACATGAACGGTTGCGACGAGGTCGAGCGGTCGGTGCCGCAGAGTCCCGAGCGCGATTACCTGCTGGAGTTCATCCGTTCGTCGAAGCGCGGCATCGTCAAGCCGTACGCCGGCAAGTCGAAAGAGGAGTAATTTTTCCGCATAAATATTTGTATATCGGATTTTTTTACTATATTTGCATCATCGTTGGATGACGCAGAGGTACGCAAAAGTAAGGGGACGCTCAAGTCCCCTTCTTTCATAGTTGTAGACGTCCCTCCGGCCATCCTGAATTCGCATACAGATGATCGATACACAGAAAATAATCGAGATCGCCGGGCAGAAACTCGAAGGCTCGGATATGTTCGTCGTGGGCTGCACCTGCTCGCCCGGCAACGAGATCGAGTTGCTCATCGACAGCGACACGTCGGTTTCGATCGACGCCTGCGTAGCGCTCAGCCGCGCCATCGAGGCGGAGTTCGACCGCGACGCCGAGGATTTCTCCCTCACGGTCGCTTCGGCCGGCATCGGCTCCGAACTCCGGTGCCTCCGGCAGTACCGCAAGCTCGTCGGCAAGTCCGTCGAGGTGTTGCTCACGTCCGGCATCAAGATCACGGCCCGGCTCGACGCCGCGGACGAAGCCGGCATCACCCTCTCTTACGAGGAGAAGCAGCTCGTCGAGGGCAGGAAGCGCCGGCAGCTCGTTACCGTTACCCGCTCCTACTCTTTCGCCGACATCAAGTCCACCCGCGAATACCTCGACTTCAAATAGGGGCCCGGAGCAGCGTTCGCCGCTTCGCAGTAGGCGAAGACGGAAAGAGCGGTTTTCCCACCGCTTTTCGCCGGCACAAAAGCAGCTTAAAGATAAAAATACAATAAAACAAAGATAATAAGCACAATGGACAATCTGAATCTCATCAGCAACTTCGCTGAGTTCAAGGAGTTGAAGAACATCGACAAGCCGACGATGATCGGCGTGCTGGAGGATGTGTTCCGCCACGCCCTGCAGAAACAGTACGAAACCGACGAGAATTTCGACGTCATCATCAACCCCGAAAAGGGCGACCTCGAAATCTGGCGTACGCGTACGGTCGTCGAGGACGGCGCCGTCGAGAATCCCAACACGCAGATCGCCCTCTCGGAGATGCAGAAGATCGACGACAGCTACGAGGTCGGCGACGACTACGTCGACGAGATCAAGCTCTCGTCGTTCGGGCGGCGTACCGTTCTGTCGTTGCGGCAGAACCTCGCGTCGCGCATCCTCGACCTCGAAAAGGCCAATCTCTACGAGAAGTATTCCGACAAGGTCGGCGAGATCATCACCGGCGAGGTCTACCAGGTCTGGAAAAAGGAGGTGTTGATCCTCGACGACGACGAGAACGAGTTGATCCTGCCCAAGAGCGAGCAGATTCCCAACGACTTCTACCGCAAGGGCGACACCATCAAGGCCATCGTCAAGTCCGTCGAGATGAACAACAACCAGCCGCGCATCATCCTCTCGCGTACGGCTTGCCAGTTCCTCGAGCGGTTGTTCGAGCAGGAGGTTCCCGAGATCTTCGACGGCCTGATCACGATCAAGAAGATCGTCCGCATCCCGGGCGAGCGCGCGAAGGTCGCCGTCGAGTCTTACGACGACCGCATCGACCCCGTGGGCGCTTGCGTCGGCATGAAGGGTTCGCGCATCTACTCCATCGTCAAGGAGCTGCGCAACGAGAACATCGACGTCGTCAATTACACGGCCAATACGCAGCTCATGATCCAGCGCGCATTGAATCCCGCCAAGATCTCGTCGATCACCCTCGACGAGGAGAAGCAGACCGCCGCCGTCTACCTCAAGCCCGACCAGGTTTCGCTGGCCATCGGCAAGGGAGGTCTGAACATCCGCCTCTCCAAGATGCTCACCGGCTACGACATCGACGTCTACCGCGAGGTCGAGGAGGAGGACGTCGCCCTCTCGGAGTTCGCCGACGAGATCGACGCCTGGATCATCGAGGCCCTCAAGAACGTGGGTTGCGACACCGCCAAGAGCGTGCTGGAGCTTCCCGTCGAGGAGATCGCCGCACGCGCCGACCTCGAGCTCGAACAGGCACAGAAGGTCGTCGAGATCCTGAAGGCCGAATTCGAAGAGGAGTAAATCTGTTACCACCACCGCAAAGAAAGGAGAACACACAATATGGGGAATGAAAGAAAATTAAGGCTCATTCAGGTCGCTAAGGAGTTCAACGTCGGCATCAACACCATCACGGACTTCTTGCACAAGAAGGGCATCAAGAGCGACGGATCGCCC
>JAIDKM010000112.1 GCA_029051915.1 Alistipes sp.
GCCCGCCGAGGAGCAGGGGCAGCGAATAGACGAAGACCGCGGCGAGCAACGACCGGTCGATACGAGGCATGGTGCGGTCGACGGTCGAAAGGATGATGAACCACGTAACGACGCTGGCAATAAGGTTAGCAACGAAGACCCAGCCTACGCCTAAGTCCGACGAGAACAACCCCACAGCACCGAAAGCGAACGCCAGGGCAACGTTCAGCACGACGTTGATCGCCTTGATTGCGACGAAAGTCAGGGCCCGGCCCTGTTCGCGCAGTCGCGAAAAGGGGATGCAGGCCCAAACGTCGAAAAGGATGATGGCCCCGACCCAGAGCACATAGTCAGGATGGGCGACGTAGGCCTCGCCCATCAATCGGGAAACCGGCATGCGGAACGCTGCGATCAAGACGAAGAAAAGGAACGCAGCAAGAGACGTAACGCCCCACGTCGTAGCGAAAAGCCGCCGCTTGGCGGCCGGGACGTCGCCCCCGGCTTCGTCGGCCCGGGCCGAAAAACGGAAATAGCCGGACTCCATGCCCATCGTCAGCAGCGTGAGGGCCAGGGGAATAAGCGCATAGACATCGGTAACGATGCCGTAGGTCTCCTGCCCGAATACACGGGTATAGTAAGGCGTGAGCAGGTAGCTCAGGAACCTCACCACAATGGTACTGATGCCGTAGACGGCAGTCTGTCTGGCCAACTTTTCGAGCATGGAACGGATATAAACAGGACAAAGATACGAATAAGCCGAATACAAAACCAAACTTGTTTGGATTTTGTTGAGGCGAAGTATCTTCGACGAAGTCAAAATACGAATAAGCCAGACACCTCCGGCCCGCACGCCCCGCTTTCCGTCAAAGCCACTTCTTGTACCGGAAGAACCAGATCGTCAGTCCGGAGCAGACGATCATCAGTCCGATGGCAAAGAGGTAGCCGGCGGGCAACACCCATCCGTTGGGCAGGGTGAAATGCCAGTCCAGCTCGGGCATGTACTTGAAATTCATGCCGTAAATGGAAGCGATGAGCGTGGCAGGCATGAAGATGACGGCAGCGACGGAGAAGATCTTGACGATCTCGTTCTGCTCGATGTTGATCAGACCCAATGCGGCATCCTGGATATAGTCGAGACGCTGGAACGAGAAATCGGCATGATTGATCAGCGAATTGACGTCCTTGATCATCAGTTGCAGCCGCGGATAGATATCATTGGGAAAGCGTTCCGAACGCAAGATGCCGGACAACACTCGCTGGCGGTCGAAGATGTTTTCGCGCAGCGACATGGTGCTCTCCTGCAGGGCGCTGATGCGG
>JAIDKM010000113.1 GCA_029051915.1 Alistipes sp.
CTCGTGCCCTCGGCTCCGACATCGCCGGTACAACACGCGACGTAATCGAAGAGCAGGTCAACATCGACGGCGTGCTGTTCCGGTTCCTCGACACGGCCGGCATCCGCACCACCGACGACCGGCTTGAGCAGATGGGTATCGAGCGTACGTTGAAAAGCATCGCTCGGGCCCGGATCATCATCTACATGGTCGACGCCGCTACAATCCAGAACGGCATTCCCGCCCCCGGTTTTCCGCTGCGCGAGGATCAGACTCTGCTGACCGTCGTCAATAAAATCGATATGTTCGCTCCCGCAACCTTGCCCGTCGGGACAATCGGCATCTCCGCCCGCAGCGGGGCCGGGGTCGATAGTTTGTGTCAGGCTCTTCGCTCCGCAGTCAACACCGAGGGGCTTTTTCTCGGCGATGCCATCGTCTCCAGCAGCCGGCATTTCCAGGCTCTTTCCGACGCCCATCACGCCATCGGCCGCGCCCGCAGCAGTTTCCGGCAGGGCATGCCTGCCGACCTGCTCGCCGAGGAGATCCGCGACGTCGGCCGCGCCCTTTCCAGCATCACCGGCCGCGGAGCCATCATTCCCGACGAGATCCTTCAGCACATCTTCTCAAAATTCTGCATCGGCAAATAAGAGGGTCGTAATTTTAACCAATTTTACAAAAAGACATCAATAAAATAGAAGCCCTTGATAAATTCATTTGTCCTATATCTTTGTAGGAATGAATCCCATTCAACTTCATAAGCTAATGCGCAATCATTGCCGACCACTTGCATAACTTCAAAATTGTTTGTCTTAAACATTTCCCCGGTTGCTCAAAATTGGATTCGCTTCCAATAACAAATAAAAGAATACATGTAAATATAATACCAGCGATTAAAATAACACAATGCATCCTGCCGAAAAAAAAATCGCTAACGATTAACAACAACTTAACCGTTAGCGATTCTTATTACCCAAAACGAAGAAAGTTCCGGAACTAAGGAAACCTATCTATTCGGAGTCTCCCATTTTCGGGTTTCGGTGCATGTTGCGTTCACGATCCGATCACCGGTCTGGAAGCGAAAATCTCCCTGTTCAAGGATCCACTTGCCGTCGTAGCCGACAAAAGCAAGATCCGAACCTTTCAAACGCAAAACAACGGTCTTCGTCTCGCCGG
>JAIDKM010000114.1 GCA_029051915.1 Alistipes sp.
CGCCGAGGGTGGCGAACATGTCGTCGATCAACTTCTTGAGATCGGGAAAATCGGCCGGGACGGGCTCGCACTGCTTGCGAAGCACCTCGTCGCCGTAGATGACAATCGGGTAAATCATTTGCGGGAATCCATGTAACTTTGTAAAATAATCGTGGCGGAGATCTTGTCCACCAGCGCTTTGTCGCGACGAGCCATCTTGCCGATCCCGCTTTCGAGGATCGCCCGATGAGCCAGTACCGAAGTGAAACGCTCATCGTAGAACGTTACCTCCTTGTCGGGCCACGCCTGTCTGAGCCGGACGGCCAGCGGCTCGATGAAACGCCATGTCTCGGAGGGCGTACCGTCCATCTGCGCAGGTTTGCCCAACACGATCGTACCGACGTCCTCGCGAGCGAAATAATCGGCAAGCCATTTTTCGAGCTGCCGCGTTTCGACAGTCTCCAGTCCGCCGGCGATCAGCCGCAACGGATCGCTCACGGCGATGCCGGTACGCCGGGTACCGTAGTCTATGGCCAGAATGCGAGACACTAAAGGTTCAGTTTCTTGAAGAGCTTGCGATACGAGCACTCCTCCTCGACCATCGAATGCAGAACCTCGATCTTGACGCGCTCCTGCTGCATCGAATCGCGGTGGCGTACCGTAACGGTACCGTCCTCGGCGGTCTGTCCGTCAACGGTGATGCAGAACGGCGTACCGATAGCATCTTGCCGGCGATAGCGCTTACCGACCGAATCCTTCTCGTCGTACATGATGTTGAAATCGTACTTCAGCTCGTCGACGATCTTCTGAGCGATTTCGGGCATGCCGTCCTTCTTCACCAAGGGCAGAACGGCCGCCTTGACGGGAGCCAACGCGGCAGGCAGACGCAACACGACGCGCGAATCGCCGCCGTCGAGCTGCTCCTCGGTATAGGCTGCCGACATCACCTGCAGGAACATGCGGTCGACGCCGATCGATGTCTCGACGACATACGGCACGTAGCTTTCGCCCGTCTCGGGGTCGAAATACTGGATCTTCTTGCCCGAGAATTTCTGGTGGTTGCCCAAGTCGAAGTCCGTGCGCGAGTGGATGCCCTCCACCTCCTTGAATCCGAACGGGAAGTTATACTCGACGTCGGTAGCGGCGTTGGCATAGTGGGCCAGCTTATCGTGGTCGTGGAACCGGTAGTTGTCATCGCCGAAGCCGAGGGCGCGATGCCAGGCCATGCGGGTGTTCTTCCACTCGTTCCACCACTCCATTTCAGTGCCGGGACGCACGAAGAACTGCATCTCCATCTGCTCGAATTCGCGCATGCGGAAGATGAACTGGCGCGCGACGATCTCGTTGCGGAACGCCTTGCCGATC
>JAIDKM010000115.1 GCA_029051915.1 Alistipes sp.
TTGTAGCGGTTGGCACGCTTGTTCGAACGGGTGATGACAATCGTTTCGTCGCGACCGTACTGCGCATAGCAATCCTGCAACTTTTCGAGGAAATCGCCGCCCTCGACCGCCTCGATGTCGGGAAAATCCAACCGGAACCGGGGGATGTCGAGGATGTTGTTTTCGAGCATGCAGCGCACCAGCGTGGCGTTGAACAGGATGCCCGATTCGGCCTGCTGGCGCACCACCTCGTCGAGCGTATTGTAGACGATGTCGCCGTAGGCATACATGCTCGGCGCGTCGAGCGCCGGGCTGAAATCGCTGCCCACAGGCGGCAGCTGAGCATTGTCGCCCACCAGAATCAAGCGGCAGGCACGGCCGCTGCGGACGTACTGCACCAGATCTTCCAACAGCGACCCGCTGCCGAAATGGGGCCCGTCGGGCGCCCGGTCGGGCAGCATCGAAGCCTCGTCGACGATGAAGACCGCATCGCGCTCGGGGTTGAAGTTGAGCGAATATTTCGATTCGTAGTCGGCCGAGGTCTGCTGCCGGTAGATGCGTTTGTGGATGGTGAAAGCCTTCTCGCCGGAGTAACGCGCCAGCACCTTGGCAGCCCGTCCCGTAGGGGCCAGCAGCACGGGTTTGCTCCCCAGCTCCTTCAACGCCGCGACCAGCGCCGCGATGAGCGTGGTCTTGCCGGTTCCGGCGTATCCGTTCAGCACGAAAATCCGCGAAAAATCCTCGTCGGCAAGGTATTCGGATAAACTTTCTACGATTTTTTTTTGCCCGGAAGTTGTTTCGAAACAAATTTTAGCGTAAATTTGGAACGCAATACGTGTGCTGAGCATCGCTTTTTTATTAACGGGACAAAATTAGCAACAAATACTTAAATTAAAAAATGAGCAAAAGAATCATTCAAATCTGTCTTGCGCTGATTATCGTGGCGCTGGTCTATGTCATTTACGACCAAATTTCCACTCCGATCCGGTTCGACAACGAACTGAAGGCCCGCAAGGCGCAGGTCATCGAGCGCATCAAGGACATCCGCACCGCACAGCGGGCGTTCAAGTCGAAGTATCAGCGTTTTACCGCCGACTTCGATTCGCTGGCCGCATTCATTCTGACCGATACGTTGGAACTCGAACGCAAGATCGTCGACGAAGACGATTCGGTAGCGATGGCTCAGCTCAAGAAAGCCGGCAAGAAGAATGTCGAGAAATTCAAGGTCGCCGTCATCGACACGATTTTCGCCCCCAAAGTGCTGACCGAAAAGGATGTGGCGCAGCTGCGTTATATCCCTGGAACGAACGACCAGGCCCAGTATATCATGGAAGCCGGCATCATCACGACCGAATCGAAAGTGGTGATCCCCGTCGTGGAGTGCCGCGCACCTTACAAAATGTTCCTGGATACGATCGAATATCGTCAGGAGATCATCAATCTGATCGACGACGAAGTGCACAACTTCAACCGCTATCCCGGCATTAAGTTCGGTTCGATGGAGGCAGGAAACAATGAGGCAGGCAACTGGGAATAATACTCCGCACACTGCAGATCGGGTGTCCATTCAGCAGTCGTTGGATGGACACTCTTTTTCGGTGTCGGGGCTCGAAGGCGATTTCCCGGGCGACGAAGCCGTACCAGTGGAGATCTTGACGCCGCAGACTCTGCTGGTGCCCTCCGAATTTCTCCAGACCATGACGCCGGCCGAGTTACTGGCAGCCGCAGGGATGGCTTGCAGCGAAAAACAGCAAGCGGTACGTTCTTTACCGAAAGCTCTCAACACGGGTACGGAGATTGTCGCAGTGATGGCGATCGGCGAAAAAGCACTGCAGGCGGTACGCGAACGGCTGGGGTATCGGGCGAGCTTCACTACCCCGCTGCTGTACGGTCCGACAGCCGGACGACCGACAGTCTGGCTCTATCTTCGGGCCGGCATTTTATATATAAAGGTATTCGACCGGACGCTGCGCATGGCCGAAGCCATTCCGGCTGCAACCGACGCGGACGTACTCTACTTCATCGACCGGCTCAGCAAAGCATTTTCATTGGAAGACATGTTGTTGCGTACCATAGGTCGTAATGCAAAAAAAGTGTGCAAGCTGGTCGGCAACCGATTCGGAGAGGTCATATGCGTATCATAAGCGGCAAATACAGAGGTCGGGCGATCAATCCGCCCCGCAATCTGCGAGCCCGGCCGACAACGGATTTCGCGAAAGAAAATCTGTTCAATGTATTGGGCAATCTGGCGGACTTTGAGGAGTGCGACGTGCTCGATCTTTTTGCCGGTACAGGGTCGATCAGTTATGAATTCGCATCCCGGGGTGCCCGAAGCGTAACTTCGGTAGAGATCAATCCGGTACACTATAATTTTATCCGGACGACAGCGGCACAGCTGGGCATAGAGAATTTCTATCCTGTCAAGGCGAACGTGTTTCTCTATCTGAAAAGTTGCAGCAAGCAGTTCGACATCATCTTTTCGGACGCGCCCTACGATTTGGAAGGCAGCGAGCGGGTCGTCGACCTGGTGCTCGACGGCGGATTACTGCGTCCGGACGGAATATTCGTCTTCGAGCATTCGAGGAAAATGGATTTTTCCTCTCGCACGGAGTTCTGGCAATTAAGAAGTTACGGAAGCGTGCAATTTTCTTTCTTTAAAAAGTAAGGAAATATTTTGGAGATAACGAAAATTGTACTACCTTTGCAATCGCAATCAGCAAAATGGTGCGTTAGTTCAGCTGGTTAGAAT
>JAIDKM010000116.1 GCA_029051915.1 Alistipes sp.
GCATAGGATTGCTGTATAACCGTTCGAACCGTGGAATCCTGCATATAGTTGCAGTCTCTATATTCTTGGGCCGCCTTTTCAAATTCTTTTGCTTTGAAGTGGATTTTTGCAGCAATTTGGATGAGCCATTCTTGGCCGGAAGTTTCGGAGCCTATGGATTCTTCGGCCAAATGCAGATAATATTGAGCGCTGTCGAGCCCGTCGGCGACCAAATGAGCGAAAGCCATGTTAACAAGGTCATCCCCATGCCATTCGCGATGCAGCCGATGGCGGATTTGCCACAATAGGGCACCAGCCTTTTCTGGTTGGTCTTGAGCGATATATGTCAGTGCCAGATTCCCGAGAGTGAATTGCATCATGGCCGTGTCGCGTTCGGCTTCGATTAACTGCAGCGACTGCGTATAATAGAGGTAGGCGCTGTCGTATTGTTTCAGATCGAAGTGGGCATCGCCGATGTCGGACAGAGCATATCCGCAATGATAGTTTTTACCGGCCCGCCGGAAATTTTCATATGCCAGCCGTGCATATTGCAGCATGGTCGGATTGTTGTACTGGGTCTTGTAGATTTCGCAGATCCGCTGGTAGAGCAGCCCCAACAGATAGGGATCGCCCAGTTTGCGGCCTTCCTCCTCGATCTGCAGAAACCGGACGAGTGCCCGCGACTCCTCTCCGCGGTTGTGCAGCACCATTGCGTAGTGGTACTCCGCGAGAAAGCGTTTGCGTACCTCTTTGCGCCGATGCCGATAGTAGTTGCGGGCGATGCGGACGAGCGAATCGTCCTGCGAGAAGATGTAGTTTTTGTCCAGCGTCATGGCATAGAGCAGCGCATATTCGGCCCGCGTCCGGCGGCGCGAAATGTCGTCGGGGTCGATTCGCCGCAGGATGCCGAGCGCACTGTCGGGCGCTGTCTCCAAGCAGCTTTCGGCTTGCAGCAGCGCTTGTTCCACACGTGCGTTGCCCGCGCAGGCCGCCAGCAGGAGGCATGCCAGCAGTAGGGGATATGTCGTTTTCTTGCGCAACATCGTTTTTCGGGCTACGAAATTAAACATTTTCGGAGAATAATTCAACAGTCGGGTGCGGTGCATTTCCGTCGAATGTATTACCTTTGCAGGTTCCTCGTCCCGTCGTCCAATAATTCGGGACAGCGGAGCGTTTGCTCGGTATGAAAGAAGATTCGATCCAAATATTCGGTGCCCGCGTGCACAACCTCCGCAATGTCGATCTGGAGATTCCGCGCCGCAAGCTGGTCGTCATCACCGGCTTGAGCGGATCCGGCAAGTCGTCGCTCGCCTTCGATACGATCTATGCCGAGGGCCAGCGTCGTTACATGGAGACTCTCTCGACCTACGCCCGGCAGTTCGTCGGCGCAATGGAGCGTCCCGACGTCGACAAGATCACGGGTCTGAGCCCCGTCGTGGCCATCGAGCAGAAGACCACCAACAAGAATCCCCGGTCGACGGTCGGCACCGTTACCGAGATCAACGACTTCCTGCGTCTGTTGTACGCCCGGGCTTCGCGGGCCTATTCGCCCGTTACCGGCGAGGAGATGATCCATTATTCCGACGAGCGGATCGTCGAACTGATTTTCGAGGGTTTCGCCGGCCGGAAGATCGCCTTGCTGGCACCCGTCGTCAAGGGCCGCAAGGGCCACTATCGCGAACTCTTCGAAACGTTGGCCAAGAAAGGATATATCTACGCTCGCGTCGACGGCGAAATTCGCGAAATATCGCCCGGCATGCGGCTCGACCGTTATAAGATCCACACGATCGACTTGGTCGTCGACCGGTTGGTCGTGGGCGAGGAGTCGCGCGAGCGGCTCGTCAAGTCGCTCAAGGAGTCCATGCGGCAGGGCAAGGGCACCATGGCCCTCTACGACTACGGCACCGGGGAGCAGCGCTTCTATTCGCGCCACCTGATGTGCCCCTCTACGGGCATCGCTTTCGAGGATCCCGCACCCCATACCTTTTCGTTCAACTCGCCCAAAGGAGCTTGTCCCCATTGCAACGGATTGGGCGAGGAGGCTGTTTTCGACCTCGTCAAGATCATCCCCGACAAACGGTTGTCGTTGCGCGACGGGGCCGTCGAACCGCTGGGCAAGTATCATAACAACATGCTCTTCGCCACCCTCGAAATGTTGGGTCGGCGTTACGACTTTACGCTCGACGATCCCGTCGAGACTTTTTCCGATGCGGCGCTCCACGCCTTGCTCTACGGCGATTCCGAGCCGCTCACCGTCGATCTCTCGGTTTTCAGTTCTCCGTCCGGCGGGCGGCAGTTCCTCTCGTGGGACGGCGTCGCCGAGTACATCGGACGTACGGAGGACGACGAGTCGGCCCGCGGCCGCAAGTGGCGCGAGCAGTTTCTCGTCTACCGGCCTTGCTCGGCTTGCGGCGGTTCGCGTTTGAAGCCCGAGGCTTTGCAGTTCCGCATCGGCGGCAAGAGTATCGCCGACGTTTCGGCTCTCTCGATCGAGGAGTTTTCCGAGTGGATCGGGCACATCGAGGAGCAGATGACCGACAAGGAGCGGCGCATTGCGCAGGAGGTCGTCAAGGAGATCCGCGAGCGGTTGCATTTCCTGACCGAGGTGGGGTTGGGTTACCTCTCCCTCTCCCGGTCGTCGCGATCGTTGTCGGGCGGCGAGAGCCAGCGTATCAGGCTCGCTACGCAGATCGGTTCCAAGCTGGTCAACGTGCTCTACATCCTCGACGAGCCTTCGATCGGCATGCACC
>JAIDKM010000117.1 GCA_029051915.1 Alistipes sp.
CGGAATCCTTGCGGATGTTCTGGATGCGGTTTATCAACTCGCTTGCCACGCCCTCGGACAACAACTCGTCGGTGAGCGTGATGTCGAGGGCCACGGTGAGCTTGCCCTCGGTGGCGACGAGCCACCCCGGCATATCCTCGGAGGTGATCTCGAAGTCGGCCGGCGTAACGGAAATCTTCTCCCCGTCCACGTCGAGAAGGGTTTCGGCCGCAGACTCGATCTCAGCGATACGCTCCTGCGAGAAGGTGGCCGTGAGGGCGGCGATCTGCTTCATATACTTGCCGTAGCGGGGCCCGAGAGTCTTGAAGTTGGGCTTGATGCGCTTGGTGATGATGCCGGCGGTATTCTGGATGAGCTCCACCTCCTTGACGTTCACCTCGTTCATGACGAGCCGCTTCACCGCCTCGATATGGGCCGCCATGGCGGGATCGAGGACGGGAACGAGGATCTTCTGCAACGGCTGCCGCACCTTGATGGAGACCTTGCGGCGCAGGGCCAGCACCATCGACGAGAGCTGCTGCGCGAGCGACATCATCGCCTCGAGGTCGGAATCGACGAGTGCGGCGTCCGATTTCGGGAAAGAAGCCAGGTGGACGGACTCGTCGCCATGACGGCCGCTGACGGCGTTCAGATCGCAGAAGATGCGGTCGGAGATGAACGGCGCGAAGGGAGCCGAAAGCAAAGCGACGGTCTCCAGGCAAGCATAGAGCGTCTGGTAAGCCGCGAGCTTGTCCTGCGTCATGCTGCCGCCCCAGAAACGCTTGCGGTTGAGGCGCACGTACCAATTGGAGAGGTTCTCGCCCACGAACTCCTGGATGGCCCGGGCGGCCGGCGTGGGATCGTAGTCCTCCAGATAACGCGTAACGTCGGCGACGAGCGTATGGAGCAACGAGATGATCCACCGGTCGATCTCGGGACGCTCCCGGACGGGAATCTCCGGCTCGCGGCCCGTGAAGCCGTCGATGTTGGCGTAGAGGGCGAAGAAGGAATAGGTGTTGTAGAGCGTGCCGAAGAACTTGCGCCGCACCTCGTCGACGCCCTCGCGGTCGAACTTGAGGTTGTCCCACGGCTGCGAATTGGAGATCATGTACCAACGGGTGGCGTCGGGGCCGTAGGTGTCGAGCACCTCGAACGGATCGACGGCGTTGCCCAGGCGCTTGGACATTTTGTTGCCGTTCTTGTCCAGCACCAGGCCGTTGGAAATGATATTCTTGAAAGCGACGGAGTCAAAGAGCATCGAAGCGATGGCGTGCAAGGTGAAGAACCACCCGCGCGTCTGGTCGACGCCCTCGGCGATGAAGTCGGCGGGGAAGACGTCGCCGAAGCCTTCCTTGTTTTCGAAGGGATAGTGCACCTGCGCATAAGGCATGGCGCCCGAGTCGAACCACACGTCGATGAGGTCGGGTTCGCGGTGCATGGGCTCGCCCTTCGAAGAGACGAGGACGATGCGGTCGACGTAGGGACGGTGCAAGTCGATGCGGTCGGTGGAATAATTCTCCTTCGACATGTCGCCCACCCGGAAGCTCTTATAGGGATTTTCGGTCATGAACCCTGCGGCGACGGACTTCCCGATCTCGTCCATGAGCTCCTCGGCCGAACCGATGCACTTCAACTCGGAGTGATCCTCCGTAGCCCAGACGGGCAACGGAGTACCCCAGAAACGCGAACGCGAGAGGTTCCAGTCGACGAGCCCCTCCAGCCACTTGCCGAAGCGACCCGAACCGGTGGACTCGGGCTTCCAATGGATGGTCTTATTGAGCTCGATCATGCGCTCGCGCAGAGCGGTGGTGCGGATGAACCACGAATCGAGCGGGTAATAAAGCACGGGCTTGTCGGTACGCCAACAATGGGGATAGGAGTGGGTGTGCTTCTCGATCTTGAAGACCTTGTTCTCGGCCTTGAGCATGACGGAGAGGTCGACGTCGAGGGTCGAATCGGCCTCGGTGAGGGAGTCGTCGTAGGCGTTCTTGACGTAACGGCCGGCATACTCGCCGTAGTGCTTCGCGTCGACGTGCGTGCGGACGAATTCGGGGTCGAGGTCGTCGAGACGGAAGAAACGGCCCTGCCTGTCGACCATCGGCTGCTCCTTGCCGGCCTTGTCGACCATGAACAGGGGCGGAATGCCGGCGACGCGGGCGACGCGGGCGTCGTCGGCGCCGAACGTCGGGGCGATGTGGACGATGCCGGTACCGTCGGAAGTGGTAACGTAGTCGCCCGAGATGACGCGGAACGCATCGCCGTCGGGCTTGACCCACGGAATCAACTGCTCGTAACGGATGCCGACGAGCTCCTCGCCGCGCCAACTATCGCCGGTGATCTCGAAAGTACCCTCCAACTTCTTGGTGAAGTAAGCGGAGACGAGGTCGCGGGCGAGGATGACGGCCTGCTGCGTCTCGGTATAGGGATTGATGCAACGCACCTTGACGTACTCGATCGAAGGGCCGACGGCCAACGCGGTATTCGACGGCAATGTCCACGGAGTAGTGGTCCATGCGAGGAAGTAAAGCGGGCAATCGTCCGAGCCGAACAACTTCTCGCTCTCGGCGCTGCGCACGATGCGGAACTGCGCCGTGCAAGTGGTGTCCTTGACGTCGCGGTAACAACCGGGCTGGTTCAACTCGTGGGTCGAGAGCCCGGTGCCGGCGGCCGGCGAATAAGGCTGGATGGTATAACCCTTATAGAGCAAGCCCTTGTCGAAGAGCTGCTTGAGGAGCCACCACAAAGACTCGATATACTTGTTGTCGTAAGTGATGTAAGGATCCTCCATGTTGACCCAATAACCCATCTTGCGCGTGAGGTTCTCCCAGACGCCGGTGAACTCCATGACGGCCTTGCGGCAGGTGCGGTTGTACTCCTCGATGGAGATCTTCCTGCCGATGTCCTCCTTGGTGATGCCGAGCTTCTTCTCGACGCCCAGCTCGACGGGAAGTCCGTGGGTGTCCCACCCGGCCTTGCGGTGCACGCGGAAACCCTGCTGGGTCTTATACCGGCAAAAGACGTCCTTGATGGTACGAGCCATGACGTGGTGGATGCCCGGCAAACCGTTGGCCGAAGGAGGCCCCTCGTAGAAGACGAACGACGGGTGCCCCTCGCGGGTCGAGATACTTTTGCGGAATGTGTCGCGGGCGTCCCATTCGCCGAGAACCTCGGCGGCGAGCCCGGCCAGATCGAGACCTTTGTACTCCTTGAACTTCATATAGCGTATGCTGTCTTTGTCGGTATTATACCTGAAGATGCAAAGATAGGCAAAACGAATGAAGAATTAAAAA
>JAIDKM010000118.1 GCA_029051915.1 Alistipes sp.
CTGAACGACCGCATGGCAATCGTGATGGTGTCGCACGACGTGGGCACGATCACGAGCGTAGTGAGAGAGATTGTCTGTGTGAACCGCCGAGTACACCGGCACCGGTCGAACCGGCTGACGGAAGAACAACTGCGCAACTACGACTGCCCCATTCAGATCGTGTCGCACGGCCATGTACCCCACACGATCCTGGAACATCACCCGGGAGACTGCTGCTGCGACCACGAATAAAAAAGTGTCCCGATCTTCTATCGAAGATCGGGACACTGACATATCGAAGGCGGGATTGTGCCGACCGCAAAGGTACCGGCCCCTCCCCTACTGCTCCGGCGGCGGCTACTTCTTCTCGCCGTTGATCGTGCTCAACTTGCCGAAGAGCTCCTCGAAAGAAGCGGCCATCTCGGCGCGCAGAGCAGCGTAGTGCTTGCGGACGAGCGACTTGTTATGCGGCTCGGCGGGATTCATCGCCTTGGCGAACAAGGTGTTGCGGAGTGCGACGGCCTCCTGCATGACGGTGAAGATCTCCTGCTCCTTCGAAGGCTGGAAGCACATAGCCATATCGCAATCGAAAACGACCTCCTCGAGGCAATAGTCGATCTCCTTTTTCAAGGTTCTTAAATTAGCCATATTATCTTTATTGAAATTTTTCCAGTGCAAAGGTAGTAAAACTTTCGGATTATCCCAACAAAAACGAACCGACTACTCGGTGATGGTTACGCAGAACTCGATCGTAGCCCGGTACTCGCCGTAGATCAACGCCTGCCGGATCGTATACCGGTCGCCGGGACGGAGCTCCCCGGCGCTCACGCGCGAAGGATGCACGCCCAGCTGGAAAGTCCATGACGCCGGAGAAAACTCGGAAAAGAGGTAGGCGCTCCCCCACGAAGAGACCGCGCCGTCGGCGCCGAACCACTGTCCATAGCCGTTGGCGGTGAAGTCGTAAGAGAGGGATCCGTCGGGCTGGACGGCGGCGAACTTCACCTCGCCCTTGCTGACGTTGGCCCGGTCGGCGGGCAACTTGGCGACGATCTCGTGAGGCTGCAAGACGAACGCATAGGCGAGCGCCGTGAGATCGTCGTCGTCGAGCACGACGGCAGGGCCGCCGTAACCGGCCTGGGCCGAACAAGAGACCTCCTTGCGAATCGTAATGCTACCGGGCGTCTCGTTGCCGGAAAAGTGGATCGTACCGAAGAGATCGGTGCCCGAAAAACGCACCTTATAAGGCCACTGGGCATCGTTGGTATCGTCCTCGTCCCACTCGTGTCCCATGTAGACCGAAGGAGTGCAAGCAACGACCAGCCACAACTTGACGGTGCCGTCGGGCACGACCCAGGCGGTCGATCCCGAGAGCTCGGCCCCGGTGAAGACGGGATCGCTGTAGATGCGGCGGTCGTCGTCCAGCAAAGCGACGAACCCATAAGTCCACCCGGCATTCGAAGCATCGACGTGCGTTGTGTTGTAACCCTCGGCATTGGGCAAACCGACGAACTCGCAACGGATCTCCCGATCGTCGGACGCGGGGAGGTTGAGCCGGATGACGTTGAACCCGGTAGCCTCGGGGCAACGATCGTAAGCGACCTGGCAGAAACCGTCGTCGGTCGAGAAAGACAGCCACCCCAATTTACCGACATAGTCGTGGCCGAAATCGCGCACGGAAGCCTCGCGGCCGACGGAACCGTCCTCGTTGAGGTTCTGAACCACGGAATCGAAGTCCCAGGTAGCGCACTTGGCGGCGTAGCGATAGAGCGACTCGTTGAGCTTATCGATGCTGCCGTCGCAAAAGAGGCGCATGTAAGC
This sequence comes from Alistipes sp., assembly GCA_029051915.1. Taxonomy (GTDB): domain Bacteria; phylum Bacteroidota; class Bacteroidia; order Bacteroidales; family Rikenellaceae; genus Alistipes. Next base: position 1,798 of record JAIDKM010000118.1, read on the forward strand.
CTGCACGGCATCCTCGGAACGCCTGGACTCCTTCCAGAGGCGTCCGTAGGCGTCCAACCCGTGGGTATCGGTCCAATACCACTGGTACCAATAACTTGCGTAACGCTGGTGCTCGTGGTGGAAGTGCCGATGGTAATTCTCGGTGAAGACCTGGAAATTGGCGGAACTGAACGCCTGCTCGGCGTAGAGCTGGTAAGACTGCCAATTGCCGCACTGCTCCCAAAACAAACCTCCGATCTGCATGAACCCGGCGTCGCGCTGTCCGAAATCGGCATAGACCTGGTACTGGAACGCATGGGCGATCTCGTGGGCGATGGTCGACCCGGTAGGCTGGCAAGCGGTGGCGCTGACCCACAGAGCGCCCATATCGCCGGCACCGCCGCCCTCGGCCTTCCAGACCGTGGTGCCGTAGAGGAAGATGGACATCTTATAGTGGTCGAGGAACGAAGCACCCGGCTCGCCCTTGAAATTGAGCCGATTGACGTAGGTGTCGTAGTAGATCTCGGCCTTGCGGAGCAAGTCGTCGACGTCGACGCGGATGGAACTGCTGACCGACTCGTCGTTGGGATCGATATCCCCGTACTCGTCGTAACCCCTGTCCCAGAAGACGATGAAGTGGTCGGACTGGCGGCTGCGGCCCCAGAACCACTCGCTGTCGCTCCGCTTCAAGGCGGCGAAATTCTCCAGATGTCCGGCATAGACGCAATCCGTATTGCCGACGAGCGCCGCGACCTCCTCGTCGGAGAGAACCCTGGCGGCATGCTTCTGGACGACGGGAACGGCAATGGCATTCGAACCGCTGACGATGCGAAAAGCTCCCGAACGCTCCTCGGGCGAATCATTCGATTCCACGCAGACCGTTACGAGGCACCGGTTCCGGGAACCGGGCCCGGCATCGGGCGAAACGGTGATCCATGCAGACGCATCGTCGGTCTCGATCCTCCAAGCCTCGGAACAAGAGAACGAGAAAGCGGTTTCGGAAGCCGCACAGTCGAACGACAACTCGCGCTTGGGCCCGAGGACGATTTCACCGGAAGCGGCGGACAAATCGGCGTCCTTACCGCTGCAAGCGACGGAACAAATCAAAAACGCAAGCAGGAGGAACGCACTCCTCCTGCCTGCTTCGAAGATGCGGTTCATGACTACTGAACCGTGATATTGAACGTGAAAGTAGCCTTCACGGAACCGTAGACCAGAGCCTGACGGATCGTGAACGACTGGCCCTCGCACCGACCGGGATACTGCCCGAGCGAGAACGTCCATCCCGACTCGTCGAACTCCGAGAAGACGCGAGCATTCTCGCCCCAAGTGCACACGTTGCCGCTGGCATCGAACCAATGGCCGTAGCCGTTGGCCGTATAACCTGTATACTGGTTGCCGTTGGCATTCAATCCGACGAACTTGATTTTACCGCTGGAAAGCAACGACCTGATGCTGGAAGGCTGCTCGACGAAAGCCCGGGCGAGCTTGACGATATCCAACTGAACCGTAGCACCCGAATAATCGGAAGCGCTGTAAGCGAAAGGAACGTCGAAAGCGAACTCCACGTCGGAAGGGGTCTCGGTGCCGTCGAAAGTGATGTTGCCGTAGAGGTCGGTACCGGAGAACTTCACCTCGTAAGGCCACTGGGCGTCGTTGGTATTATCGTCGTCCCACACGTGCTGCTCGTACTCCGAAGGAGCCCCCGTAACGACCAACCAGAGACGATCGCAACCATCGGGAACCTCCCACGAAACGGAAGCCTGCGGCTGCGAGAAGACCTCGCTGTAACGCGTGGAACCGTCGGCCATGTAAGCGACGAATCCGTAACGCCAACCGGCTTTGGCGGCCGAACCGCAATTGTAACCAGCAGCGGTAGGCAGACCGCGGAAATCGACGGAGACGGAAGCAGCGCCCTCGGGTGCATTGAGGCGGATGGCGTTGTAACCGGTAGTCTCGGGACAACGAGCAGCCGAGACGCGGTAATAACCCTCGTCGGTGGTGGTATAGTCCCACGTATGCGAACCGATGTAGTTTTTACCGTACTCGCGGATCTCGTCGGTATCCCAAGTAACCATGTGGGCGGCATACTGCCAGATGTCGTCGTTGAAGTCGGCGACCGACATGTTGTTCAACCGCATGTAAGTCTCGTTGGGATCCTCGGGATACTTCGACTCGCGCCACAACTTACCGAGGAAATCGATGCCGTATTTCTCAGTCCACCACCACTGGATGAAGTAATTGGAATAACGCGGATCCTCGTGCAAGGTATGCAGATGGGTCGAAGCGATATACTCGGGGAAGTAATAATTGGCGAAAGCCTCGGCCTTATAGGTCTGGAACGACTGCCACTGGGCGCACTGCTCCCAGAAACCGTTGCCGCCCTCGCCGTTGGGGCCGTAGCCGTAGCGCCACCCGGATTTCCCGTCGTCCTGGCCGCCTTTCAACAAGTAATCGCAATAGACCATGTACTGGAAACAATGGCCGATCTCGTGGGCGATGGTCGAACCGACGGGCTTGCAAGTGGACGGATTGACCCACAAGGCGCCGATGGCGTTGTCGTAACCGCTGCCGGTAGCCAACCACTCGTCCTGGTAATAAAGCAAGATCATCATCTTGTACTTATTGACGCAAGAATTGCCCGAAGAAGGATCGATGAACTTCAACGTATTGACGTTGACGTCGTAGAACTGCTCAGCCTTCGTGAGCAAGTCGTCGATATCGACGTACATGGCATGCGAAGGAGAGAGATCCGAGGGAGTAGTGGCGCCGCTGGCACCGTAGTCCTTAGCCCAAAAGACGATGAAATGCTCGGACTGCCGGCTGCGGCCCCAATACCAAGTGCTGGAACTTTTGGTCAAGTCCATGTTGCGGAACTCGTACGGGATATAGATCCGGTCGACATTCTCGGGAACATCGGCCTCGACGACCGCCTCGTCCTGCGTAATGGCGACGGCCCCGGACGAAGCGCCGCAAGCGATGGTGATGCTGGCCTTACGGCTGCCGCCCTCGTTGACGGCGGCCGCGATACTTACGACCTGACGGCTTGCACTGCCCGAACCGGACATGGGATCGACCGTGATCCAATCGACGCCCTCGGGAATCGAGACACTCCAGTTGCCGGTAGCGGTGAAACGAACCGAAACACTACCGCCATCCCCCTCGATAGTATACTCGGGCGAAGTCATGAACGTAATCGACGCGTCGGGATCGAAGCCCTCGGGATCGCTGCTGCTGCAAGAAACGGCCAAACAAGCGAACCCTGCGATCAGAAGTGCCGGCAAAAACCCGGACAAACACTTGAACGGACTGATTTTCATAATACTAAAGTTTTAAAGTTATTCTGTCCTGACATGGGCCACGGCTGCGCCCGGAAGTCAAGACACCCGAAACCGAGTAAAGCAAAAGCCAAGAAAACTTGGCTTTTGCTTGAAACAGACGAAGAACGACGCTATGCGAGCGTGATCTCGTAAGTGATGTTGACAACCGTCGGATCGGCACCCTCCTCGGGAATATAGGTCAGACGGATCTTGTAAGTAATGGTCGAACCGATGGCAGCGTCTACGGCCGTACCTGCGGACTCCTCACCGGCCAAGCTGGAATTCTCGGGCTGGATGCAGACGTGAGTCTGGAACGTAGTAGGATCGGACTGGAGCTCGATGCACAAAACCGAATCCTCGGCCAACCAAGTAGTCGAAACACCCTCCTTGTTCAACCAGTTGCCGACGATGCCGCCGGCAGTCTGACCGATAGGCTCGCCATCGGCATTGAGAGCCACAGCATCCAAGCCCGAAATCAGGGCGCCCTGAACCTCGTTGCCCTCCTCGTCGGTAACGGTCTCGTAGACATTCTCCAAGTTGGAGATCTGGAACTTCGTGAGCTGCAGAATCGACTGGATATCGTCGGCCGGAATCACAAGACCCTCGTAATCGGGATATTCGCTGACCGAAAGCGTCTTCGAGACAGTCAACTCGGTCGCGCCGACTTTGCGATCGGCGGCATTATACTCTCCGGCCTCGGGATCGACGAAACCTACGATCTTGATCGTCCACTCGATGAAAACGGTCTTGTCGGTCTGGGACTCGTAGATGATCTGCGTAGCCTTGACCTCGTCGCCCTCGTTCATATCGTAAACACCCGGCTCGAAACCGACGCCGAAGAACCACATGTCGTCGTAAGAGAAATCGGGCTCCTCCTTACCTTCGGCACCCCAATAACTCCAACTTTCAATGAAGAAATAATGATCCGTATCGGTCCAGAAAGAGAAATCGCCGTTTTTCTTGAACCAATGGCCCAAGTTACCGGCCGACTGAGGCTTGAACGTATAAACGCCCTCGTAATACGTACCGAACTCCAGCGTATTCTCCGACTGCGACGAATTGCCGTTGACGGCATCCTCGCCGTTCAACTCGCCCATAGCGGTATAGAACTCCTCGGGAGTCAAGCCGAAGAAATCGAGAATAGCCTGGCCGTCGATCTCGGCGACGGTCGAAGCATAACCGACCGTACCGACGCCCTGCTCGACTTCAACGGTAACCGGAATACGGAGCTCGCCCTCGGTAACGGGATTATTGTTGTTGGGACCCCCTCCCGGAGTATTATCGTCCGACGAACAAGAAGGAGCAGCGCACAAAGCGAAAGCTGCCAACGACAAAAGTAACTTTTTCATAAGTAAATGAGTTTTAGGTGTTAATATAAAAATGAGTGAATGAAAAACTGCGAACGGAATCAAGCGCCCGGCTGCACGGTCTCGCTCTGGACGGAGAAGCCGAAGTTCTGCTTCAACTTGATATTCGACTGGATGAACTCGGAGTTGATCGGCATGACGTTCTTATGGTGATCGCCGATGGCACTCTTCGTCTTCCGGCAGAACCACGTTTTGCCGTTATAGACATTCTGGCCGTTGTCGAGCTTGAATCGGATCAGATCCTGACGACGATGGTGCTCGCCGACGAACTCCCAAGCCAAGTCGTCGAGCAAACCGCCCAACTCGATGGCATTGGCATTGTCCTTAGTATATTCGGTATAGGAAGCGTCCTTAGCGAAGATACTGCCCTCCTCGTACTGGAAATCGGCATAGGGATTGGCCGAACCGCTCTTGGTGCACTCGCGCACGCCGTAATCGTAGCATGAATCGCCCTCGAGATCGGCGACCGTACGCACGGCCTTCTCGGCATTGTCGAAAGAACGGGCGCGAACCTGCGAAACCAATGCGGCAGCCGTAGTCTTATCCTCGCCGTTATAAGCCCCGATGCGGAGCAGAAC
>JAIDKM010000119.1 GCA_029051915.1 Alistipes sp.
GCCACGAACTCTTTCATGCCGAATAGATCGAGGAAGAAGCGGGGAACATAGCCGTAGCATCCTTTGCCTTCGTAGGTATCGCTTCCCAGAAGCAGGTCGTTGTAGTCGTGAAAATAGTTGTGGCCGTCGTACATCGTGCTCCAGTCGAAGTCGAATCCCGCGTCGAAGTCCCACAGGGGCCCCATGACCCACGGGCTTTGCGCGTCGTTGCGGTGCATGTACATGCTGCGCGGGGCGCAGAGTTCCACGTTGTCCACGATCTCCTGCACCAGCAGGAAGTCGATCATCGACCGGACGTCCAGCAGCTTCGACACCGCTTCGAAATCTTGTTTCCGGATCGCTTGCTCCAGTTCGCCCAGTTCGTTGCGTATGCCGGCCAGTACGGCGGGCGTCAGGTCTTCGTCATCGGGGAACTTCACGCATACCGGCATTTCATAGGTCGCCGACCAGAAGTTGTCGGCCGCATCGGGCGACAGCTCCGGCCCGTCGTCCGCATCGAGTTGGATCACACGGCCCGTCGTCGCATCTACGTTGATGCGGTAGTCGCCTTCTTCCACTTGTTCGGTTACCATGTAGAGACCGATGTAGTCTCCGTTGAGCGTTACTTCCGCAAATCGCGTGTGGTTCGTGTGGGGCAGTCCCATGTAGGTGCCCATCTCGAACGCCACGGTGTTCATCAGATGGGTCGGGTCGCGGTAGTTGGCCAGCAGCACCCAGTCTTTGTCCGCTTCTATGCCGAGCCACTCCGATTTCTTGTCCAACTTGATGCGGTAGGGCTTCTTCGGGTACCACAGCCACGTCGAGTTGCCGCGGCCGCGGATGCGGGCCGTCCCTTCGTAGTCGGCGTATACGCCTTTGCCGTCCAGTTTCACCGTGCAGTTCACATAGTTCTCTTTCGAGTCCACCGCTGCGCTGCCTTCGGTTTCTATGGCGATCGCCGCTACCGCATAGTTGTGGTAGCTGTCTTCTTCTATCGGGTCGATCACAGGTTCTTTCTGTTCTCCTCCCTTGTCGTCCGCACAGGCTGTCAGTAGCATCGCGGCGGCTAGTGCTGGAAAGCAGATATGTTTGATTTTCATGGATTTCAATATTTAAAACGGTATACGGCGAATGTGCGGGGCCCGATCCGCGTCGTCAGCGTGTTTCCTTCCGTTTCTACGGCTTTCGTCTGCGGGACGATCGTGTCGGGGGCATCGAGCGTGTTTTCCGCCACAGGATTGTCCGAATGCAGCGTCGTGCAGGTTGCATTCGTCAGCTTTTGTTTGCGCGGCAGGTTCTTGAAGTAGAGCGTCAGCGGCTGCGAGTATTCCGAAAGGTTCACAACCTTGACAATGTATTCTCCCTTGCCCGTATCTTTGGCCGCCGTCGCGTATAGTTCGTGTTGGCCCTCTTTGCCGGCTACCGGACGGCCGTCCATCGTCAGCGGCAGGACATGCGTTCCTTTGTTCGTCGCATAGAGTCGTTGTACATGGTAGCTGCAGCTGCGCATTACCCGCAGGTTGTCGAACCATACCAGATCGGGACGCCATTGCCAACCTTCTGCGTGGGCCAGCAGCGGGGCGTAGGTCGCCATCTCCACCACGTCGGCGTTGCGTTCCAGTCCCGTCATGAAGGCCGCTTCCAGCAGCGCCGCGTTGAAGTGGTTGAACTTCTTGCCGTCGCTGCCGTGGCAGGCGTATTCGCCCGCGAATACTTTCGTCCCTTCGCGCGGGTAGTCGTCGTAGCGGTCGGCGTTGCGTTCGAAGAATCCTTCCCACGAATAGTAGTGTTCGTCGACCAGATCGGCTCCCAGGCGGCGCATTTCGGGCCAGAGGTGTGCGAACCACTCTCCGCCCAGATAGGGCCCCGACGAGCCTACGATCCGAATGTCGGGATATCGTTCGCGGATCGCCTTCACGAAGGGTTCCAGCCGTTCCACGTATTCCGTGCCCCATTGTTCGTTGCCCACAGCCAGGTATTTCAGTCCGAACGGCTCCGGATGGCCCATTTCGGCTCGCAGGGCACCCCAGCGGGTCGTCGTCGCTCCGTTGGCGAATTCGATCAGATCGAGAGCGTCTTGTACGTATTCGTCAAGTTCTTCCATGCAGGCATGGGGATCCCACGCCGGATCGTTTTGGAACTGGCAGGCCATGCCGCAGCTGATGACGGGCAGCGGTTCGGCTCCGATCTCCTCGGCGAACAGGAAGTATTCATAGAATCCCAGTCCGTACGATTGGTAGTAGTCCGGAAAGAGCCGGTAGGGGAAAGTGTAGTTCCAGCGGTTGATGTTGATCGGCCGGTTCTCTACCGGGCCTACCGAGTTTTTCCATTGGTAGCGGTTCGCCAGGTCGGTACCCTCGACGATGCAGCCGCCCGGGAAGCGGAAGACGCCCGGTTCCAGGTCGGCCAGCGTCTGTGCGATGTCGGCCCGCAGTCCGTTTTCATGACCTCGGAAGGTCTCCGCAGGAAAGAGCGAGACATGTTCCAGATCGACCGCCTGTCCGGGATCGATCGTTTCGCCCGTCTCCAGGAAGATGCGCAGCGATGCTTTGGGATTCGTTACAGTCGATTCGAGCATCGTTTCGTAGCGTTTCCACTCTTTCGAGTCGATTTCAAGCACGGCATGGGCGAACATCTGGTCGTCGTCCGCCGTGTCGTCGTCGCACAGGTGAATGCTGATGTATTCGCGGTCGGCTTCGCCCGCCGTCCGGGCCCATACCGAGAAGCGGTATCGCTTGCCCGCTTCCACTCCGATTCCGAAGAATCCTTCGTTTTCCAGTCCCGTGAAGCGTACCGGATGGCCCGCATAGCCAAGACGGACATAGTGAGGATTGCGTTCGAAAGGGCCGTCGTCGCGCAGCGTTACGTTGCCGAAGGTCTTCCAGCCCATCAGCGGCTGGTCGAATTCGAACGAGCGGTTCTTGATCTTTTCGGCATAGAGTCCGCCGTCGGCCGCGAAGTTGATGTCTTCGAAGAAAAGGCCGTACATCGTGGGTTGCACCGCGATGCCTTTGGCTCCCGCGTCGATCGTCATCACGTTGCGGGGCGGTTGTGCCGCGACGGTCGCCGTCAGCAGCAGCGCGGCCGCCAGGGTGGTTGTCTGTATTCGGTTCATGGTCGTCTTGGGGTTATTCTGCGTCGTATTTGTTTTCCGTCGAGTGATTCGAGACTTTCTCCTGCGTGTCGGGGAAGTAGGTCGCCAGAATGGCGTACAGATTCGGGTCGTAGCGCCGGAGTTCTTCGCGCGTGTTCACCCGGTTGTGCACTCCGTTGGGTTCTTCTACTTCGGTGTTCACGTTGAACCAGCTTTGCACTCCTTCGGCCCAGTATTCGTAAATGTTCGTCGCCGCATAGGTGCCGGCCCATTTCCCCTCTGCCAGCGCCGCGTCGTAGGCCGCTTGCAGGCGGTCGTCGATCGTCGGGTCGGTCGGCACGATGCCCAGTTGATGGATCGCATGGGCGAATTCGTGTACCAGGATGTCTTCCGCATGATAGCGGTCGCCTTCCAGGCAGAGCACGTTCTCCTCGGCACACGACGAGGTCGGATCATCCAAGTCGCCGCCCAATCCGCGGGCCCGTGCATCCCAGTCGATGAGCGTGTCGGCTTTCAGATAGGCGTGCTCCGGAATGTCGGTCGTTACCTCGTCGCGGGCCATCACCGCTACCTTGGCTCCGTTGCGGGCCATCGTCGCGGTTACTTCGGCCGGCAGCATGCAGGTCATGGCGTAGATCGTGCGGTAGGCCGCCTGCATCGCTTCGTCCGACGTGCGGGGCGACGAGATCAGATGCACGCCGTTTACGTTCAGATATTTGGCATAGAACGGATCCAGGTTCAGTTCCGCCGGGGGCGGAACGATTTCGGGAACGTCCGTCTTCTTTCCCGGGCCGCAGGCCACTGTCAGCAGGGCCGCCAGCACAATCGCATAGGTTCGGTTCATGATCTTATTCGGTTTTCGTTTCCAGTTCTTGCCACGAGGGCGGCGTTACGCCCAGCAGGTTGCGGACAAAGAAGTCGTAGCGTTTGTGTTCGCCGTATCGTTCGCCCATCGTGTGGTGTACGCCCGGCAGAACGACCAGTTCGAAATCTTTGTTCGCCTTGATGAGCGCATCCGCCACCTGCATCGTCGACGCCGGGTCTACGTTGTCGTCCAGTTCGCCCACCACCAGCATCAGCGGGCGCGTCAGCAGATGGGCGTTCTCCACGTTCGAGCCTTCCCGGTATTGTTCGCCGATCGGGTAGCCCAGCCATTGTTCGTTCCACCAGATCTTGTCCATCCGGTTGTCATGGCAGCCGCAGGCCGAGTAGGCCGCTTTGTAGAAATCGGGGTGCAGCAGCACGGCCGTCGTCGATTCCTGGCCGCCTGCCGAGGCCCCGAAGATGCCTACGCGGTCGATGTCCATCTGCGGATACTTCTCCGCCGCTGCTCGGATCCAGAGCTTGCGGTCGGGGAATCCGGCATCCTTGAGGTTCTTGTAGCATATGTCTTCGAACTTCTTCGAGCGGAACGAGGTGCCCATGCCGTCCAGCTGCACGACGATGAATCCCAGCTCCGCCAGCGCCGTCATGTTGTAGTCGTAGCTGCGGAAGCTCTTGGGTACATAGTGGCTGCCGGGGCCTGCATAGATGTATTCGATCACAGGATAGCGCTTCGCCGGGTCGAAGTTCGTCGGTCGGACGATGATGCCCCAGATGTCGGTTTCGCCGTCGCGGCCTTTGGCCGTGAATACTTCGGGCGCACGCCAGCCCGCGGCTTCCAGCGCCGAGATGTCGGCTCGTTCCAGTTCCATGATCTCACGGCCGTCCGTCGCATCGCGTACGACCGCTACCGGCGCCGTCTCCACGGTCGACGATACGTCTACCAGCAATTTCCGGTCTTCCGAGAGCCATGCTTCATGGTTCCCTGCCGAGGGGGTCAGACAGCGCATGCCGGTGCCGTCGAAGTTGATGCGGTAGTAGCGGATGAAATAGGGGTCTTCTTCGCCGCCTACGCCGCTCGCCGTGAACCAGATCGTCTGCGTCGCTTCGTCCACGTCGAGTACTTCGCGGACATACCACGGGCCTCGCGTAATCTGATTGATTACCTCGCCGCGTTGCTTGTCATAAAGGTAAAGATGGTTGTAATTGTCGCGTTCCGACATCCAGACGATCTTCGTGTCGTCTTGGGTGTCGTGGCGGAAATAGCGTGTGTAGTTGACGAACGTCTCGCTGTGTTCTTCCACGATCGGACGTACTTGGCCCTCCAGCGATAGTTCCAGAATGCGGTAGTTCTGGTGGCCGCGTTCGTTGTATTCGAACGTGATGCCGCGGCTGTCCGTGTTCCACCCGCTAATGTGCAGGTCGTATTGCTTGTCGAAAAGTTCCGTCGTCGGAATTATGGCGCGTCCCGTCTCCGCTTCGAAAAGGCACGGCGTCCGGAACGGCAGTTCGTCGCCCGGTTTAGCATACTCTTGCTTGTGCAGTTTGGGCTGCAGTTGGTCGGCCGGCGACGATTCCACATAGTAGATGTAGTGCTTCACTGCCGGGCGGATGCGGCACGAGGCTACGTATTTCGAGTCGGGCGACCATCGGATGTAGGCCGAGTAGTAGCCGTCTTCGCAGCCGTCCTGGCTCAGTTCGCGTACCGTGCCCGTCGCCACTTCGCGTACGGCTACGTTGTGGTTGCGGATGAATGCTTCGTAGCGGCCGTCGGGCGAGGTTACCGGCCCGAACTCCTTTTCGTCGTCCATCTCCATCCAGTGGCGTTCGGGGCCGCGGGGCGGAATCGGCCCGGCGTCGCTCAGCACATTCTTGCGAATGGCGTAGTTCCACCAGTGGCCGTCCAGTACGAAGCGGAGCGTGTCGCCTTGCCGCGAAAGATGCGCATAGCCCAGCGGCAGCGCTTCGGGCCGGGTCTCCCGGCCGGTTGCCTGTTGGATGGCGTTTGCCAGCCGGGCATGGTCGAACAGCGGCTTGCGGCTCTTGCGGTCGGCATCCACCCGCACATAGCAGTCGCCTTCGGGCGTGTGGCGGATATACCAGAACGAATGCGAACTGCCGATCCACGAGGGCCGGACGTTCGAATAGTAAACTTTGTCGGGCGAGAAACGTTCGGAGAGCGAGTAGGCGCGGCGATAGTCTTCCAGTGTGCCTTGCGCCGATGCGTTCCATGCGGCAAAGAGGGTCAGCAGTAACAGGATGCTTTTTTTCATAATCAGGTTAGGGTCGGGGGTGTCGGTAAAGTGGTTGTGGAGAAACGCCTCCGGTGCCGGCCGGCTCCCGGAGGCGTCTTTCCGAATGCGGCGCGGGGTTACCGGGCGGCCTTTTCGCAGTAGGCGCCCAGAGCCAGATATTTCTCGTAGAGTGCGTCGTAGATCGCCGCTTGTTCTTTTTCAGGGAAATATTCTTTGGCGAATCCCGAGTTCATCGCTTCCTGCGCTTCTTCGATCGTGGCGTATTCGCCCGCCGCCGTCGCTGCGAACATCGCAGCACCCAGCGCGCACGCCTGATCGGTGTTGCATACCTTGATCGGCATGTCGAGGACGTTGCTCAGCGTCTGCATGACGAACGGCGACTTCAGCGCAATGCCGCCGATGCCGATCACTTCGTCGATGCGCACGCCTTCCGAGCGGAAGCGTTCCACGATGGCGCGCGAGCCGAATGCCGTGGCTTCGACCAGGGCCCGGAAGAGCATCGGGGCCGTCGAGCCCAGCGTGATGCCCGCAATGGCGCCTTGCAGCAGTTGGTCGGCATCGGGCGTGCGGCGGCCGTTCATCCAGTCGGTGGCCACCAGCGCACTCTCACCCGCCGGAATCTTTTCAGCTTCGGCCGTCAGCGCCGGGATGATCTTGTCGCAGGCTTCGGCTACGAGTTTTTCTTTCGTCTCGTCGTCCAGCAGGTCGCTTTCGCCCACGATCCGGCGGATCGGGAACTCCAGCACACGGCGGAACCACGCATAGACGTCGCCGAATGCCGATTGCCCGGCTTCCAGCCCGATCATGCCGGGGATCACCGAGCCGTCCACCTGCCCGCAGATGCCGCGGATCAGTTTGTCGCCGATCTCCTCCCGGTTCGCTACCATGATGTCGCACGTCGAGGTGCCGATCACGCGGACGAACGTGTAGGGCTTCACTCCGGCGCCTACGGCTCCCATGTGGCAGTCGAAGGCTCCTCCGGCCACCACCACGTCGGTCGTCAGCCCCAGCCGCTCGGCCCATTCGGGACAGAGCTTGCCCACGGGACGTTCGGCCGTCTCGGTCTTTTCGAACAGACGGTCGCGCAGTCCGGTCAGCGCTGGGTCGAGTTCTTTCAGGAACTCTTCGGGCGGCAGGCCTCCCCAGCGTTCGTGCCACATCGCTTTGTGGCCGGCGGCACAGCGGCTGCGTACGATCTCGCGGCTGCTCTTCATGCCCGTCAGCAGGGCCGGCATCCAGTCGCAGTGCTCCACGATCGAGTAGGCTTTGCCGGCCACTTCCTTGTCTTCGCGCAGTACGTGCATCGCTTTGGCCCAGAACCACTCCGACGAGTAGATGCCTCCTTCGTAGCTCGTGTAGTCGGTTTGCGCCGCACGGCATTTGGCGTTCACTTCGGCTGCTTCGCCGACTGCCGTGTGGTCTTTCCAGAGGATGAACATCGCATTGGGATTTTCTTCGAATCCCGGCGTCAGCGCCAGCGGCGTGCCCGTCGCATCCACGAATACGGGCGTCGAGCCCGTCGTGTCGAACGCAATGCCGACCACTTTCTCTGCCGTGCCCGCCGGGGCTTTGGAGAGCGCCTCCTTCACTGTGCCTTCCAGCACTTCGATGTAGTCCAGCGGGTGCTGGCGATAGCGGTTGGCTGCCGGATCGCAGTACATACCTTTGCTCCAGCGCGGGTAGTATTTCACCGCCGTCGAGACGATGATGCCCGATTTCACGTCGACCACCACGGCCCGGGCCGAGTCGCTTCCGTAGTCGAGTCCGATGACGAATTTCGTGTTCATGGCTTTAACAGAGCGCTTTGTTCAACATATAGTATACTTCGTTGGTACGCAGTTCTTTCTTGAACTCGCTGATCGTCGTGTCCTTGTTGATGTGTACCATTTCGATTCCTGCGATTTCGGCGTAGTCTTCCCAGTATTCGGCCGTCAGGTCGTACGAGAAGCAGGAGTGGTGCGTGCCACCGGCCAGAATCCATGCTCCGGCGCCCACTTCGAAGTTCGGCATCGGGATCCACAGCGCGCTGGCTACCGGAAGTTTGGGCAGCGGTTTGGGTTCGATGCACTCCACGTCGTTGACGATCAGGCGGAAGCGGTTGCCCATGTCGACGATCGTCGCCGTGCAGCCCGTGCCGACCTTCGACGTGAAGACCAGACGCGCCGTTTGGCTCTTGCGGATGCCGATGCCGAGGAAGTGCACTTCCAGGCGCGGACGCGCTGCCGCGATCAGCGGGCATACTTCCAGCATGTGGGCTTGCAGAATCGAGCTCTGGGCTCCGTTGAAGTTGAGCGTGTAGTCTTCAAGGAACGAGCAGCCCTTGCTCAGCCCTTGATTCATCACCCATACCGTACGGTAGAGCGCCGCCGACTTCCAGTCGCCTTCGGCACCGAATCCGTAGCCTTCGGCCATCAGACGCTGCGACGCCAATCCCGGAATCTGGTCGAATTCGCCCAGGTCGTCGAAGTTGGTCGTGAAGCCTTTCGCTCCTTTGGCTTTCAGCACGGCGCGGAGCGTCAGTTCGGCTTTCGCCGAGTTCCACACCTTTGTGTAGGCTTCCGTCGTCTTGTCTTCCAGCGCGGCATCATGATCGTACTCCTTAAAATAGGTCTCGACCAGCGCATCCACGTCGGCATCTGCGACCTGTTTGTAGTACTCCATCATTTCGCTCACGGGACAGTAGTCCACATGGTATCCCAGCCGCATTTCGGCCTCCACCTTGTCGCCGTCCGTTACCGCTACGTTGTTCATCTGGTCGCCGAAGCGGAGGATCAGCATGTCTTGCGCATCGGCCCATGCCGCCGCCACCCGTTCCCATACCGCAATGCGTTCCAGCGTCTTCGCATCTTCCCAATGGCCGACCACTACCTTGCGGTTCTTGCGCATGCGGCTGACGATGTGGCCGAATTCGCGGTCGCCGTGGGCGCTCTGGTTCAGGTTCATGAAGTCCATGTCCATCGTCTCCCAGGGAATCTCCTTGTTGAACTGCGTGTGCAGGTGCAGCAGGGGTTTGCGCAGCTCCTGCATGCCATGAATCCACATCTTCGCCGGCGAGAAGGTGTGCATCCACGTGATGACACCGATACACTTCTCGTCGTTTTCGGCAGCTTTCATCACGGCCATTACTTCTTTCGACGAGTTGGCCGTACCTTTGTAGACCACTTTCACCGGCAGCAGCCCCGATTTGTTCATTCCCTCGACCATCTGCGTCGAGTGCGAGTCTACTGCTATCACTGCGTCGCCACCGTAGAGCAGCTGCGCTCCCGTAACGAACCATACTTCCAAATTCTCAAAAGCCATATTCTTTTTGTTTTTAAGTCGATTAATCTCTCTTTTTTTGTCCATAGTAGGCTCCGGGCCCATGTTTGCGGTTGAAATGTTTCTCCACCAGCAGCGGGTTCATCGTCAGCGACGGATTCACTCCGTAGGCAATGTAGGCCATCTTGGCCACCTGTTCCATCACCACTGCGTTGTGTACCGCGTCGGCGGCGTCCTTGCCCCACGAGAACGGCCCGTGGTTCTTCACCAGCACGCCCGGCGTGTGTGCCGGATTCATCCCTTCGAAACGCTTCACGATCACGTTTCCCGTCTCCAGTTCATAGGCGCCCTTCACTTCCGCTTCGGTCATGTCCGCCGTGCAGGGGATGGCATTGTGGAAATAGTCGGCGTGCGTCGTTCCGATATTCGGTATGTCGCGGCCCGCCTGCGCCCAGGCCGTCGCGTAGGTCGAGTGGGTGTGTACCACGCCGCCCGCTTCCGGAAAAGCCTTGTAAATGGCCAGATGCGTCGGCGTGTCGGAGGAGGGACGCAGTTCGCCCTCCACCACGTTGCCGTCCAGGTCTACGACAACCATGTCTTCGACACGCATCGTTTCGTACTCCACACCGCTGGGTTTGATGACCACCAGCCCCGTTTCGCGGTCGATGGCCGAGACGTTTCCCCACGTGAAGATCACCAGTCCGTGCTTCACCAGATCCAGGTTGGCACGGAATACCTTTTCTTTCAGTTCTTCCAACATATCTTTCGTCGGTTTTATCCGTTACCAGAAATACCAGTAGAACGCGGCCGTGATGCCCAGGATGATGATCGTGTGTACCACATCCCACGTGCCCCAGCTGGCGCGCGTCTCGGCTTTTTGCTCGGCCGTCGCCGTGCCCATCACCAGACCTTGGATCTGGGCCGGGGCGGGTGCCTTCGTGCAGAGGCTCACCACGATGATCGTGGCAATACATACCAGCAGCATGTAGCCGCAGAAGAAGAGCCAGTTGCAGTCGAAGAAGACGCTCTTGAAGAGGCTCGGCGCCGCCTCGACGTTGCTGTAGAATACTTTGGCGCCCAGACGCGTGATGCCGATCACGAAACCCACGATCAGGCCCCACATGCCGCCTTTGGCCGTGGCGCGCTTCCAGAATACGCCCAGCAGGAATGCCGCCGCGATTCCCGGTGCCAGCACCGACTGTACGTCTTGCAGGTAGTTGTAGAGGACGTTGCCGATGCTCTTCATGATGGGAATCCACAGAATGCCCAGCACTACGATCACCACCGTGGCGATCTGGCCGATACGTACCAGTTGTTTTTCGGGGGTCTGAGGTTTGAATCGTTTGTAGAAGTCGATCGTGAAGAGCATGGCCGACGAGTTGAAAAGCGAGGCCAGCGACGACATCAGCGCGGCCAGAATGCCGCAGACGACCAAACCTTTGAATCCGGCCGGCAGAAGCGTGGCTACCAGCGAGGGGAATGCCGCGTCGGCCGACGGGAGTACGTATTGCACACCGTTGATTTCGATGCCGTTGTGCGACATCGCATAGGCGATCATGCCAGGAATCAGGAACAGGAACACGGGCAGCAGCTTCAGGTAAGCTCCGAAGATCGTACCGCGGCGCGCCTCTTTCTGGTCTTTGCCCGAGAGCACGCGTTGTACGATGAACTGGTCGGTGCACCAGTACCAGAAGCCGATGATCGCCGAGCCGATCAGCGCGCCGAGCCACGGATAGTCGGGGTCGCTGTTGCTGCGGATCAGGTTGGTCATCGTGTCTCCGAATTCATTGACGGGTGTGGCGCCGCAGGCGATCATCATCTCGTCCCAGCCGCCCAGCGCGCGCAGGCCCAGCACCAGAATCACGGCCGAGCCCAGCAGCAGAATGGGGGTCTGGAGCACTGAGGTGTAGAGCACCGATTTCATGCCTCCCAGAATCGTGTAGACGGCCGTAATCAGCACCAGTCCGATAGCCGAAATCCAGAAGAAGTCGATGCCCCAGAGTTCTTCGATGCCGAATACCTGCTTGAATACCAGTCCGCCCGCATATACCGTTACGGCGACCTTCGTCAGCACGTAGCTCACCAGCGAGATGACCGACAGGATCGTGCGCGACTGGGGGTTGTAGCGGCGTTCCAGGAATTCGGGCATGGTGTAGACCATACTGCGCGAGTAGAAGGGTACGAACACCCAGCCCAGGATCAGGATCATCCAGCCCTGAATCTCCCAGTGGGCCATCGCCATGCCGCTCGATGCGCCGGCGCCGGCCAGACCGATCAGGTGTTCCGAGCCGATGTTCGAGGCGAATATCGAGGCGCCGATCGCGATCCACGTCGCGTCGCGTCCTCCTAAGAAGTAGTCCGATGAGGTGGCCGATTTGCTGCGGGTTACCCAGACGATGATGCCTACGAGCCCCACTGCGAACAGCCCGATGATAAGCCAGTCTAACAGTTGCATGTTTGTTCAGGTTTTTGTTTTTGGGTTCAGTTTTGTGTTTTTTTCGCCGGAGGCAGAGTCCGAGCATCTTCGGTTCTGCTTCCGGCTTGTCGGAAACAGCGTTTCCGGGTTATTCTTTGTCCGTCGTGAAACGGTAGATGCAGCGGCTCGTGTACTTCTCGCCGGGGCGCAGCACGGCCGAGGGCCACTCCGCCTTGTTGGGCGTGTCGGGGTAGTGCTGGCTCTCCAGACAGATGCCCGTGCGCTGGCCGTAGATCGTGCCGCCCTTGCCTTTCACCGTGCCGTCCAGGAAGTTACCCGTATATACTTGCATTCCCGGCTCGGTCGTGTAGACGCTCAGCACGATGCCCGAGGCTGCGCTCCGCAGTTCGACCGCTTTCGTCGTCAGGTCGCCGTTCGTCGCCAGTACCCAGTTGTGGTCGTAGCCGTTGCCGTTGCGGATCTGTTCGTTTTCCGTCTCGTCGATGTGCTCGCCGATGCGGTGCAGTTCACGGAAGTCCATCGGCGTGCCCGCTACCGGGGCTATTTCGCCCGTGGTCATGTAGGTCGCATCCACCGGCGTGTAGTGTTCGGCGTTGATCCGGAGCATGTCGTCGCAGATGGTTCGCGTCGCGTCGCCCGAAAGGTTGAAATACGAGTTGTTCGTCATGTTGATGATCGTCGGCGCGTCGGTCTCGGCTTCATAGCTGATGTCCCCCGCGTTGTCGTCGGTCAGCCGGTAGGTTACGCGGGCCGTTACTGCTCCCGGGAATCCTTGGTCTCCGTCGGGCGCGTGCATCGTCAG
>JAIDKM010000012.1 GCA_029051915.1 Alistipes sp.
CGCCGGTCGGGATCGTTCTTGTACTTCTCGAAATAACTTTCGCCGAGGGTCTGCACCTCCCGCATAGCGAGGTAAGTGCCCTCCAGCAACCCGGTATTCTCGGTTCCGCAAAACCGGTAGAACGGCACGTAGTGGGTCTTCTTCGTGAACGTTCCGGCGAGCCGGGCCTCAGGAGCACGGCGGGTCAGCACGATATTCGACGCCAGATCGCGCCCCGAAAAATCGAACTTCACCCAGCAGACCGTATCGCTGATGGGTACGGCATCGGGATCGCCGGCATCCAGCACGTCGATATAATAACCGGCATCGCCGAAGTCCTGATAATTCTCCAGCAACTCGGGTCGGTTCAAGGTGATCCACGCCTCGAGCGACTGATCCTCGAACTTGCTGTAAGACTCGGACTGCTCCTCGGCGCACGAAAGCGCCAGCGAAGCGACGGCGAAAACGGCGAAACGGAAGTTACGTATCATAATCTTATTCTACTTTATCTACGCTGAAAAAGATGGCGACGGGGGTCTCCTTCGGCAAAAAATACATGTATGTCTTATCCCCGTAAGCCATGTTGTAAGTCATGTAGGCCTCGACCCGGTCGCCCTCGCGGCAACCAAGTAACGCAAGACGAAGCCCTTTTATTATGCCGGGATCGCGCATGTCGACCTCAAGCGGCTCGAAGTCCCATACCCCGAGTGTAAGACCCGCGAGCCGGAAATAGGTGATAAACGCCGGATCGTTGGAGTAATAAGGCATCGTAACGCGCGAAAAGTTGCTTTCGTTCAGTCCGCCGTCGGGCAAACCGGTGATGGCGGAATTGGTGAAGACATAGGCAGTGAAAGTGATCGTCGCCCACGAATTTTCGGTAACCACGGGCCAGTTGTCGCGGTCGGGGTTGAAATAATCCTCCTGGTCGATATAACGGTAGACGGCATCGCCCGACGTTGTGTAGAACGGCAAGCGGCTCCCCTCCTCGTAATCCTCCTCGGGAATAAGCTGCGGCCGGTGAGTACGCTCCAGGAAAGAGACCATGTTGCTTTTCTGCTTGCCGAGGACATCCTCCTCCTCGGAACAACCGGCGGAGAAGAACAAGGCAGGCAAAAACAGAGACAAGAAAAACTTTTTCATCGGCATAGAATCGTGCAAATTTACAAAAAACAATCCGACAAATCCGCAACCGACGCAAAAAATAAAGGAAAAACGTCGCCCGGATCGGAGCTTACTCGGCGACCTCCTTTTTGGAACGCCGGCGGGGTGCGGGCGCGAGGTAGCGCCGCAGGGTCTGCTGCAGGCGGGCGGCGCTCAGATCGCGGTAGAGCTCGCCTCCCTGTGCCACGGAGATGCCGCCGGTCTCCTCGGAGACGATGACGACGACCGCGTCGGAGATCTCGCTCAGCCCGATGGCGGCGCGATGGCGCGTACCGTAAGATTTGGGAACGGCGCTCTGCGTAACGGGCAGGATGCACTTGGCGGCGATCACGCGGTCGTGGCGGATCAGCACGGCGCCGTCGTGCAAGGGGGCGTTCTTGAAAAAGATGTTCTGCAACAGATCGGCCGAGACCTTGGCGTCGACGGCGATACCGCCCTCGGCGATCAACGTCAGGTCGCTGCGCTGGGCGATGACGATCAGGGCCCCGGTCTTGGTGGCCGCCATTGCGCAGCAGGCCGCGACGATCGGCTCGACGTCGGTCTGGGCCTTTTCGTCGAGCGGAGTGAAGAAGCGCGTGATGAAATTGAAATGCTTGCGCCGCATGCCGATCATCTGGAGGAAACGTCTCAACTCGGGCTGGAAGACGATAATCAACGCGATGACACCCACCGAGATCAATCGTCCGAGGATCGTGGAGAGCAGCTCCATATTGAGAGCCCGCACCACCACCCACAACAGGTAGATGGCGATGATACCCGAAAGGATATAGGGAGCGTTGGTGCCTTTGGTCATGCGGTAGATCCAGTACATGCTCAGGGCGACCAGAAGAATGTCGATGAAATCAACGAATGTAAACGGTATGAAACCCATAAATGCGGCGGTTATTCTCCGCAAAGATAAAATTTACAATCCACAAATGAAAATCCGCCGTGCAGAATTCACCCTCCGCACGAGAAACCGGAAAGGAGAACAAAAAAACCGATGAACAAATCATCGGTTTTGCATTGCGGAAGTCTTCGTCCGAACTATTTGCGGGAAGCCTTCTCCGCCTGATCGGCAGCGTAGAGCTCGTTGACCTTAGCCAGCACGGCAGGCGTGATGTTGAGCGTCGTATCGGCGTCGATCAGAGCCGAAGCGTTGATAATCAACTTGTACTTCCGGTCGGCGTTGATCTCGTCCACGGCGCGCTGCAACAGATCCTGCGCCCGGTTGGTGAAGACGAAATTCTCCTCCTCGAGGGCCTGGGCCTCCTTCTGGGCCGAATTCTGGTACGACAGAACCCGACGCTGGATGCTCTCCTGCTGAGCCTGCGCATCGTTGGTGGTAATCAGACCTTTCTGATACTTCTCCTGCAATTTGGCAGCCTCGGCCTGCAAGTTCTTCTCGCGCTGCGCCCAGCTGTTCTGCGCCTTCTGGGTCTTCTCCTGGAGCGCGGCACCCTCGTTCTTATAGAGGTCGCTCTCGGCCAGCACGGCTTCGACCTGGACGTAGGCGATGTCGCTCACGCCGATTTCGCGCACGGCATTCTCCGTCGCAACGGAACTCTCCGAACTTTTCGGGCCGCAGGCCGTCATCGCAGCGGCGACGATCCATGCCGTAAAAAGCATTTTTTTCATATCCGGTTTTGCTGTTTTGATGAATTATTCTCTGCTTGAAATGCAAAGATAAGAAAAAATCTTTATTTTTGCCCTGCACCCCGTAATTTTTAAGTGGCATGTACGAATACATCAGCGGCACCGTAGCCGAACTGGGCCCGACCTACGCCGTCCTCGACGCGGCAGGCGTGGGCTACTATCTTAACATATCGCTCGAAACCTACTCGGCCATCGAACACGCCGCACAAACCAAGCTGTTCGTCCACCATGTTGTCCGCGAAGACGCGCAGCTGCTCTACGGATTCGCCACGAAAGTCGAACGCGAGCTCTTCCGGCTGCTGTTAGGCGTCTCGGGCGTAGGCGGCAACACGGCCCGCACGATTCTTTCGACCTACTCGCCGGGCGAGCTGCAGAACATCATTTCGTCGGGCAATGCCGTGCTGCTGAAGAACGTCAAAGGACTGGGACTCAAAACGGCCCAGAAGATCATCGTCGAGCTGAGCGGCAAGCTGACGGGGCTGGAAACGGGAGCTGCCGGCGCGGCGCCGAACAACGAACGGAGCGACGAAGCGCTGGCGGCGCTCGCCATGCTGGGCGTCAACAAGTCGGCAGCCGAAAAAGCCCTGCGGGCCGTGCTCCGCACCGCCCCCGATGCCTCGACCGAAGAACTGGTGCGGATGGCCCTGAAAGAGTTGTGAGCGGATTCCCCGTTCCGCTTCGCCTGACAGAGAGAAAACCCGTTCCTAACGGAAGCAGCTTCGGCCCGGAATGGCGGGATGTTACGGCATTCGCCAGTGCGGCCGCAGATTCAGCAATCCCCGGCCTGAGAGACCGGTTTTAGACAAGAGCCTTTCACAACCGAGGGTCGGTGTACACATCAGTCTGACGGGAAGCCTTTCTTTCCGCCATTCATTCCAGCGATTGCTTCGCACGCCTGCTTCGGGCTACCGCAACTCTTCGTCGGGAGCTCTGACGAATGTCGGCGCATACGGTTTTTCCTGGTCGTCTTCCCCCGCACCGAGCGACACCAATGCCGGCTGTCTGTACTTCGACGCAGACCATGCGTACCCGTTGCACACCGCGTACCGTGCGTTCGCACGCCCCGTGCGCTGCGTCCAGAATCTGCGAGCTGCTTTCCGACACTTGCGCCCCGCCCCGCACGCAGATCGGAATCCACGAAAAAAGCCGTGGCGGAACCACGGCTTGAAACTCTTCGTCGGCGGAAACTACTCGGCCTCGGCGGGAACGGTCTCGTCGGCAGCCGGAATCTCGGCCTGCGGCATCGCGGGCAGCTGACCCTCGATCACCTGCTCCTGCAACATCCGTGCATCGTCGGAGATCTCGGAATCGCCGGCAACGCCCCCGCGACCCATGGCCAACGTAGCGACGAGACTCAACACAGCGATCGCGATGGCCATCGTCCATGTGAAACGCTCCAGAAAATTGGTCGTCTCACGCACGCCCATCACCTGGTTGGAAGCGCCGAAATTGGCGGCCATGCCGCTCTTGGGATTCTGAACCAGCACGGCGAGGATCACCAGCACGCTCGCGAGGAGGGTCAGAATAATGCAAATCATAGATAACATACGTATCGAAATTTAATTATTGTTTTCTATTTTGCCGATAAGCTCGGCAAAGTAAATACTTTTTTCGGGATTTAGCAAACTTAATTTGCGATAAATCGCCACGGCCCGGTCGCGCAGACCCTGTGCAAGATAAATCTCGGCCAGCTGCTCGGAGACCACCTCGTCGGCATCGGTCAACTCGGGTTCGGTGCGCACCTCGCACTCGGGCTCGCCCTCCTCGGCCACGATCCGCAGATCGGTCTGCCGCAGAAACCGGTCGATCACCTCCGCCGAAGCAGTGGCGGCGAAGGCGGAAACGTCGACAGGCCGCTCCTGCAAAGAACTCCGGCCCCGCCACGGAGCCGTAACGGCCAACAACGAATCGGGCTTGCCGGTACGCACCTCGCGCAGAATACGCAACGGTGCGAACCACCCGTAACGGGCGACGAGCGCCTCCAACTCCTCAGCCGGGAACGTCTCCCCCGCCCCGGACGACCCCATGCGGAACTGCTGATTATCCATAGATTACCAATTGGAAGCCGAAGCCATGAATATATCGGTTACCAACTTGTCGACGATCTGCGGGATCAGGTCGCCCTCGACTTCGGTCAGGAGCAACGTAGAGTCGTAATCCTCGTAGGCCGTGAAGGTATTGTTCCACGACTGCGACTCGTCGAGCGCATTCGTAAAACGCACCTTGACGGTGATGGTCAGACGATTGAGCAAGGCGTAGTCGTCGCTCGAAACCGAAGCGGTGGTCGAAGTGTAGTTGACGATCTCGCCTTCGAACGCGAAATCGCCCCCCTCGTCGACCTGCATCAGGCGCGTACGCCGCGAAAACATGTCGACCAGCGCATCGGTCATCGTCGAACTGAGGATCGGCGAGACCATCGTGGCGTTGTTGGGGAAATACGCCACCGAGAAAGTCCGGGCGTCGGGCGGGATCGAAGCCCCCGACAACGAGTACTTGATGGCCACGCCGCAACCGGCCATCGCCGCCCCGACGACGAAAAACAAGAGATATTTACCTGCCGACCGCACCGACCGGCCGGTCGCAATCCGAGTATTCATGAACAACCGTTTTATTGGGGGAGCCCCGGAACCTCCGGCGTCTCCGAACATATCTTATCCATTCTCCTCGATGCCCAGCTCCTTGATCTTGCGATAGAGCGTCCGTTCGGACATGAAGAGCTCGCGGGCCGCCTCGCGCCGGCGTCCGTGATTGTTGCGAAGCGCCCGCACGATCTGCTCGCGCTGCATATCGGCCTTCGTCAAACCGCGCGACGGTTCATCGGTAACGTCCTCGCTCTCAGCAAAGACGGGAGCCGGAGCATACGCCGTTCCGGAAGCGGCGGGCAAGGCCGCCGAGGGCAACAAAGCCTTGATGTCGGAGAGCGGCTCGGCACGATGGACGCCGGCACCCTGCATCAACTCGGCCAACATGCGCTTCAACTCGTTGATGTCGGCCCGCATGTCGAACAACACCTTATATAACAACTCCCGCTCGGTAGACATGGCATCCTCCACGCGCATGTTGCCGGCAGCGGCCATCGGAGCACCCGCCTGCTGTTCGGGCAAGTACTTGCGCAACATATCGGCCGTGATGACCCGTGTCTGCTCGATGGCGGAGATCTGCTCGGCGACGTTCTTCAGCTGGCGGATGTTGCCCCGCCAATAATACTCCGAAAGCAACTGCCGGGCTCCGTCATCGAGCGTTACGGCCGGCATGCGATACTGCACGGCCACATCGGAAGCGAACTTGCGGAACAACAAAGGAATATCCTCGGGCCGTTCGCGCAGAGCCGGCACGACGATGGGCACCGTACCGAGCCGATAATAAAGATCCTCGCGGAAGCGCCCCGCGACGATCGCCTGCGGGAGATCGACATTCGTAGCCGCAACGACGCGGACGTTGGTTTTCTGCACCTTCGACGACCCGACACGCAAGAACTCGCCCGTTTGCAACACGCGCAGCAGCCGCGCCTGAGTCGAATGAGGCAGCTCGGCGACCTCGTCGAGAAAGATCGTGCCGCCGTCGGCCTCCTCGAAGTAACCTTTGCGGGCCTCGAAAGCCCCGGTAAAAGCCCCTTTTTCATGGCCGAACAACTCGGAGTCGATCGTTCCCTCGGGAATTGCGGCGCAGTTGACGGCGATATACTTGTTATGCTTGCGGGCCGAATAGGCATGGATGACTTGCGGAAAGAACTCTTTGCCCACGCCGCTCTCGCCGGTAACGAGCACGGTAAGGTCGGTCGGAGCGACGCGCAGGGCGACGTCGAGCGCCCGATCCAGAAGCGGAGAGGTGCCGATGATGCCGAAGCGCTGCTTGACTGTCGTGATCTCTGTCATGGAAAACACGTTAGAATCCCGACGGCGTATACTCCCCGGATGCGGGATGCTCCAGGAAAATATCGTCGCCCTCGCGGCCGAGCGTATCGCACCACTGGCCGAAGAGGATGGCTGCCAATGCGATCAATGCGGCGATCAGCGCGATCCAGATGAAATGGTCGGAACGCTTCTTCACGCGCACCGACGACTCGATGGCCGGCCGGCGCGGCAGACGCCCGTAATAAGAATCCGAAAAATCGTCGCGCTTCGAACGCTTGGGAAGCGGCAGCGAGAACTGCGGCCGGGAATCGATCTCGGTTTCGAACTTCGGCGCCGGTTCCGTCTGCGACGTCGCGGACTGAGCGGCGGGCTTCGCAGATGCGGCGGGTGCAGCGGTTGCGGCACTTGCGGCGGAAGCCGGTTCGTTGTAAAGGGTTCTGACCGCCTCGGAGAACTTGTCGACCTGCCTGTTGGTCGGAGCATTTCCGGCCGCGGGCTCTTCGAAGCCTACCTCGGCGACGACCTCCGCATGCCGGGAAGCCGCAGCCGCAGGCTCCTCCTGCCTCGGTCGCTCCTGGGCGGGAGCAGCCGCCGGCGCAACGGTCTGCGGCGCATAGGCGAACGAAATGGTTCCGTTGGGCCCGGGCTTCATCGCGCCGAGTCCGGCGAGCGGATATTCCTGCCCCTCCTGCACGGCATGCCGCACCTCGAAGACGAAACGGTCGATCTCGCCGGCAGCCTCCAGCTCGCTGGCGCCCGCCTCGATCAACAACCCGCGCAACACACCGTCGTCGCGCTTGAGCAACTCCGAAAAAAGCACGCCGCGTCCCGGCTCCTTGACGATGAACGCTCCCATCTGCGGAACGATCAGCCGCCGGTGCGACTCCAGATAACGTGCGATGATCCCAACCAACATACCTGTATAAATTTGGGTCAAAAATACCTTTTTTCGCAGAAAAAACCAAAATACCGCGCACTTTTTCAAAATAATCGGGAAAAGTATTGGCGGAACGAAAAATATTCGCCTACTTTGCATCCCGGAAATCCGGGAAATCCACACGAGCTACATCGGCCGAAAAATTGCAATGTAACGAAGACGGATTCCGAGACAACCCACGAACCGAACATGAAAGACAAGTACATCGATCTGATCGAACAGTCGTTCGACTTCCCGCAGGACGAGTTTTCCGTCGAAGACAACGAACTGAATTTCCATGACATTCCGCTCATGGAACTTATCAAGCAATACGGAACGCCGCTCAAGATCACCTACCTGCCGAAGATCTCCCAGCAGATCAACCGCGCCAAGCGCATGTTCAACGTAGCGATGGCGAAGGTCGACTACAAGGGTTCGTACAACTATTGCTACTGCACCAAGTCGAGCCACTTCTCGTTCGTACTGGAAGAGGCCATGAAAAACGACATCCATCTGGAGACCTCGTCGGCCTACGACATACACATCATCAACGCGCTCTACGAAAGCGGAATCGTGGACAAAGACCGCTACATCATCTGCAACGGATTCAAGCGCCCGCAGTATGTCGAAAACATCGCCCAGCTGGTCAACGACGGCTTCGAAAATACGATCCCGGTGATCGACAACAAGGAGGAGATCGATCTTTTCGAAGACGCCTTCACCAAGAAGTGCAAGGTCGGCATCCGTATCGCGTGCGAGGAGGAACCCAAGTTCGACTTCTATACCTCGCGTCTGGGCATCCGCTACAACGACATCGTGGACTTCTACAAGGCCAAAATCAAGAACAGCAAGAAATTCCAGCTCAAGATGCTGCACTTCTTCATCAACACGGGCATCAAGGATACGGCTTACTACTGGAACGAGCTCTCGAAGTGCATGAACGTCTACTGCGAGCTGAAGACCATATGCCCCGAACTGGACAGCCTGAACATCGGCGGCGGATTCCCGATCAAGAACTCGCTCAACTTCGAATACGATTACGAATACCTGACCGAGGAGATCGTGGCGCAGATCAAGAACATCTGCCAGCGCAACGGCATCGAAGAACCCAACATCTTCACCGAATTCGGCTCGTTCACCGTAGGCGAGAGCGGCGCATCGCTCTACTCGATCGTCAACCAGAAACAGCAGAACGACCGCGAGAACTGGTATATGATCGACTCGTCGTTCATCACCACCCTGCCCGACACGTGGGGCATCAACCAACGCTACATCATGCTGGCGGTGAACAACTGGGACAAGGAATACCAACGCGTCTTCCTCGGAGGACTGACCTGCGACAGCGAAGACTTCTACAACTCGGAGTGCCATACCAACGCCATCTTCCTGCCCAAGCTCGAAAAGGGCAACACGCAGTATATCGGCTTCTTCCACACGGGAGCCTACCAGGAGTCGCTGGGCGGCTTCGGCGGCATCCAGCACTGCCTCATCCCGGCGCCCAAACATGTCATCATCGACCGCGACAAGTCCGACAACGAATACTACACGCGCCTCTTCGCCAAAGAGCAGTCCTACCGTTCGATGCTGCGCATCCTGGGGTATTAACGCCGCGCCGTCATGCAGATCGCCAAAGCCGAATTCAAGTGCAGCTCCGAACGCATCTCGCAGGTTCCGAAAGACGACCTGCGCGACATTGCGTTCATCGGCCGCAGCAACGTAGGCAAATCGTCGCTCATCAACATGCTGACGGGCCGCGGAGGCCTGGCCAAAGTCTCGGGCACGCCCGGCAAGACACGCCTTGTCAACCACTTCCTCGTCGACAACGCATGGTACCTGGTCGACCTGCCGGGCTACGGCTACGCCCGCACATCGAAGAACCAGCGCAACGAATTCTCGAAACTCATCACCGACTACGTCCTGCGCTGCGAGAAGCTCCACTTCCTCTTCGTGCTGGTCGACATCCGGCTCGAACCCCAAAAGATCGACCTGCGCTTCATCGAGATGCTGGGCGAAAACGGCGTGCCGTTCGGAATCATCTTCACCAAAGCCGACAAGCTGTCGCAGACGCAGGCGCGGCGCAGCGTGGAACGCTACCGCGAAACGCTCGCCGAACAATGGGAGGAGTTCCCGCCCATGCTGGTCAGCTCGTCGTCC
>JAIDKM010000120.1 GCA_029051915.1 Alistipes sp.
GCGTATAGCGGGGATCGGCTGTTCGCCAGGCTTGTTCGCTCTCCGCGTCGAGCGTAAAGGACGGCATGTAGCGATAGTTGTCGGGCATGGGCGTACGGGCATCGTACCAGTTCAACGAGCTGTATTTGCGGATGCCAGCTTCGGCGCTCAACGTCGCAAGCAGCGACGTAACGGAGGACAATTCGCTCCGATAGGAGACGACGGCCAGCGGCACCGTTTCACGTCGTATTCGGGAGTTGCGGATCTTTCCGTTCTGAAACCCCCATGCCGGGTTATAAAGACGGTCGCCCGTCAGCGCGAAGCTCTCGTCGGCAGCTGAAAGGCGCGTACCGCGCATGGAGGGAGGCACGATGACAAGCAAAGCCAGCCGGGCTCTTTGGTCAAAACTTTTTTCGATTCGCAGAGCGGTTGTCAGTGCTTGGGTGAAGACGCCTCGGGCATAAAGATCGCGACCTGTGCGGGCCTCGATCGCAGCCGCATAACTCCATCCTCGGGGCAGTTCGCCCACGGCGGAGAATTTGGCGCCGACAAGATAATTTCGTCCCGAAAACGAGGCGGAAGCGCGATAGGGCAGTAGCGGCATTCCCTCCGGGAAGACGAACGTCCGTTGTCCGCCGACCGTTCCCGTCCTGCCGGTCGTCATGGCGATTCCCGGTACCACCGTCTCTTCGGCGCCCAGATTCCGCAGTGCAGAAAATACACGGTACGGTATATCCGCACCGTCGACCGTCGCAACTTCTGCGTCGAACGGTTGCCCGCGTCGCATCGATGCAACTTGCGGCAATATGAATCGCGAGGTGTTTTCGTAAAGATCGGGGGCCGATTGTACGGCTCGATAGAAGAGTGCCGAATCGGGTTCAAGCAAGGGCCGCGGTTCTTCGTATTGGGTAAAAGGATAATATTCGTCATCGAATGTCTGCGCCGCTGCCGGACTCGCAAGGAGTAAAATCAGAAGACAAAGGTAGCTTTTCGGCATACGATTCGGACTTTTCAGCATACGAAGATACGAAAATATTCGCAATAAACGGTATGCTCATGCAGCGTATTGCAGCGGGTTCTGGATGAATGGGCCGTCCGGTGCCGTGGGCCCGGTTCTGCGCTTGTGCGGGACGATATGTCGATCGATTATTTCCGGGTTTGGCGGATTTTGCCTATTTTTGTGCGTCGATAATTCGCAAACATTCAAATAGACGAATTCTTATGTGGAACTTTTTCGCTCAGGCTTCGCCTGCCGAACCGTTGATTATTCCCGACAGCGTGCAGAAAGCCAACCTCGCGCAGACCATCGACAAAGTGGTCAACATGGATTACCGTGAGTTTTTCACGGGCATTCTCAACGATGCCGTGTGGATTCTGTTGAAACTCCTGCTCGCCGTGGCCATCTACATGGTCGGCCGTTGGGTCGTAAGGCGCGTCGTGCAGTTGCTCGCCGTGGCTTTCGAGCGGCGCAAGGTCGATATTTCGTTGCGCATGTTCGTGCGCAACGCCGTCAAGGTCATCTTTACGTTGTTGTTGATTCTCATCGTCGTGCAGACGTTGGGCGTCAATGTTACTTCCGTCATCGCTCTCTTTTCGGCCGCTACGCTGGCTATCGGTATGGCTCTGAGCGGTACGGCCCAGAACTTCGCGGGCGGCGTGATGATTCTCGTCATGAAGCCCTACCGCGTCGGCGACTTCATTTCGGCACAGGGGCAGTCGGGTACCGTGCGGGAGATCAAGCTCTTCTCCACGGTCATCACCACGGGCGACAACCAGACCATCTACATTCCCAACAACTCCATCGCTACGGCCATCGTCGATAATTACTCCACGGCCGATTTGCGGCGTGTCGACTGGACTGTCGGCATCTCGTACGGAGACAGCATCGAGATCGCCCGCAAGGCCTTGCTCGATATTCTCGCTGCCGACAGCCGCGTGCTGGCCGATCCCGCACCCGTGGTGTGGGTCGCCGCCTTGGCCGATTCTTCGGTCAATCTCACCGTTCGCGCCTGGGTTCGCAACGCCGACTACTGGGATGTCTTTTTCCAGAACAACGAGCTGTTCTACAACCGGTTGCCCGAGCATGGAATCAGCTTCCCGTTCCCGCAGATGGACGTGCACATGAAAAAAGAGTAGTACTTATAATAGCATAAATCATGGAACTTAAAGAGATTCTGGCCATCTCGGGCCAGCCCGGTTTGTATAAGTATGTCGCGCAGTCGACGCGCGGGGTCATCGTCGAGTCGCTCGTCGACGGGCGGCGCATGAACGCTTCGGCTTCGTCGAAGGTAAGCGCGCTCACCGAGATTTCAATGTATACCGAGGGCGACGACATGCCTTTGGCCGAGGTCTTCACCAAGATCTACGCCCATACCGGCGGCAAGGAGGCGATCTCCCACAAGGAGAGCCCCGAGAAGCTCAAGTCCGCATTCGCTGAGGTGTTGCCCGAGTACGACCGCGACCGCGTGCATGTCTCCGACATCAAGAAATGTTTTGCGTGGTTCAATACGCTCGTCGCTGCCGGCTTCACCGAGTTCGAACTTCCCCAGGAGCCGCAGGAGCAGGAGTAGTTCCATCGCTCCGCTTTTCGTTTCAGTCCCGGTTTTCGCCGGGACTTTTTCGTGTTTTCTTTGCGGTTCGATTCCTTTCCCGCTGCCGATCCGTCCGATTTCGATCGCATGCTGCCGACAATGCAAAATGAAATAATTTAAATAATTTCGTAAATATTTTTAATAATCGCCGATTTTTGCACTATCTTTGCCCCGTATAAAGTTCAAATAGTTGTTTGGAGCCGAGGGGCGGCTCCGCAAAGAGGTTAGGTTATGGATAAAAAGAAAATGGTAGCGCTCGTGGCGCACGATAACATGAAACGCGATTTGGCCGAATGGGTCGACTGGAATTGTTCCGTGTTGGCAACTCATTCGCTGGTCTGCACCGGTACTACAGGTAAGATGGTCGAAAAGACCTTAAGAAATCATACCACCGAGGATTGCAACGCCGACGATCTGCATATCATGTTGCTCAAGTCGGGCCCGCTCGGCGGCGATCAGCAGCTGGGATCGTTGATCGTTTCCGGGCAGATCAGCGCTTTGATCTTCTTCTGCGATCCGATGGCTGCACAGCCTCACGACGTCGATGTCAAGGCCTTGTTGCGTCTCGCTTCGCTCTACAACGTGCCTACGGCCATCAACCGCGCTTCGGCCGACTTCCTTATTTCGTCTCCTCTCTTCACGGACGAGAAGTACGAACCCGTCGTCAAGGACTACCGCGAGTATGTCGAGCGCGTGCTGAAGTAGCCGCCTTGCGGCAGCATATCGAAAAGGAGCCTTTCAAGAGGCTCCTTTTATCGTTTCCAACAGTTTTTCCAGCACGGCGTCGCACCCCGTCAGATACTCTGCCGCTACATAGGGTATCGCGATGTCGGGCACTACATAGCCGTCGTCGCGTCGCGTGCATTCGTCGATTTCGACCATCGACACGCTGCTCTCGGCCAGCTGTACGGGGACGAACCAGCCACCGTCGAGTACCTCGCCGTATTTTAGCGCGTTGTGGCGCAGCGGTTCGCCGACCAGCTGCGCCGCTCCGTGGTATTGCAGCATGTTGACGAACGACGCGGCGATCGAACCCGTATCGTGGCTCACCAGCACGTAGTAGTGCATGCCGCCGACGTACATCTTCGGGTTCGTCTCGAACGAGCGGACATATTCCGTTTCGGGCAACTCCACCACCTGCCCCAATTGCTCCTCCGTCAGAAAATCATAATAGCGCATCGATTCTTTCGACACCTTGACCCGTTGGCCCGTACAGTAGTCGACCACCGGTTTGTCGATGAA
>JAIDKM010000121.1 GCA_029051915.1 Alistipes sp.
GTTCTGCACCGTTACTGGGGATTCGACAAGTTCCGGCCCATGCAGGCGGAGATCATCCGTTCGGTCATGGCCGGGCACGATACCCTGGCCCTCATGCCCACGGGCGGCGGCAAGTCGCTCGCCTACCAGGTGCCGACGATGGCCCGCGAGGGGCTCTGCATCGTCGTTACGCCGCTGATCGCCTTGATGAAGGATCAGGTCGACCGGCTGCGCACGCGCGGCATTCCCGCCGCGGCCGTCCACTCCGGAATGTCGCCCCGGCAGATCGACATCGCCCTGGACAACTGCGCCTACGGCGACATGAAGTTCCTCTACGTGGCTCCCGAGCGCCTCGCGTCGGAGGCTTTCCGCCTGCGCGTCGAGCGGATGAACGTGCAGTTGCTGGCCGTCGACGAGGCCCATTGCATCTCGCAGTGGGGCTACGACTTCCGCCCCTCCTACCTGCGGATCGCCGAGCTGCGCGAGAAGCTGCCGGGCGTCCCCGTGCTGGCGCTCACGGCCTCGGCCACGCAGCTCGTCGCCGACGACATCATGCGGCAGCTGCGCTTCGCCGAGCCCCGCATGCTGCGCAGCAGCTTCGCGCGCCCCAACCTCTCCTACAGCGTCCGCCATACCGACGACAAGAACGGGCAGCTGCTGCGTCTGGTGCACAACGTTCCCGGCTCGGGCATCGTCTACATGCGTACGCGCGAGGGCACCGAGCAGATCGCCAAGCTGCTCTGCGACGAGGGCATCGCCGCCCGGGCCTACCACGCCGGACTGCCCCACGCCGAGCGAGCGCTGCGGCAGGAGGAGTGGCTCGACGGCCGGACACGCATCATGGTGGCGACCAACGCCTTCGGCATGGGCATCGACAAGCCCGACGTCCGCTTCGTCGTCCACTACGCCCTGTGCGACTCGCTCGAAAACTACTACCAGGAGGCGGGCCGCGCCGGTCGCGACGGCGCCCGCGCCTACGCCCTGCTGCTCGTGGCCTCGGACGACAGCGACCGCATCGCCCGCCGCTTCGAGCAGGAGTTCCCGCCGCTCGAAAAGATCAAGGATATCTACGAGCAGGTCTGCTCCTACCTGCAATACGGTCTGGGCGACGAGGCCGGCATGTCGTACCTGTTCAACATCCACGACTTCTGCGCGCGGCAGCACCTCTGGCCGGGCACGGTCGCCGGGGCGCTGAAGCTCCTGCAGCAAAACGGCTACCTGACGCTCACCGACGCCCAGGAGAACCCGGCGCGCCTGCGCTTCGTCATCGACCGCGACGACCTCTACAAGCTGCGCATCCGCCGCGACGACCTCGACCACTTCATCCGCACGCTGCTGCGTCTCTACAACGGCGTCTTCAGCGAGTTCCGGCCCATCGACGAGGGCGAAATAGCCCTCTGGAGCGGATACACGCCGGATCGCGTGCGCGAGTCGCTCAAGCAGCTGTGGCAGATGCGCGTCATCCGCTACATCCCCGCCAACCGCTCGCCGATCCTCCACTTCGACCAGCGGCGGCAGCGGCGCGCCGACCTCTACATCGCCCCCGAGACCTACCGGCGGAGGCAGGAGCTGATGCGCGAGCGCTTCGCCGGCATGCTCGCCTATGCCTCGAACGAAAGCCGCTGCCGCAGCGTCGTGCTGGAGAACTATTTCGGCGACGAGGAGGCCCGGCCGTGCGGCGTCTGCGACCTTTGTCTGGAGCGCCGCCGCACGGAAAAACGCCGCGCGGAGCAGCACGAAGAAACGGCTGCCCGCCTGCTGGAACGGCTGGCCGAAGGCCCGGCGGATGTCCGCCGGCTGGCCGACGCGATGGCCTGCCCGCCGGAGCGGGTGGCCGAAACCGTGCGGCTGTTGCTCGAAGAGGGAAAAATCGCCGCCGACAAAGAGGGAATTTTGAGAATAAATCCGTAAATTCGCAGGAATTTGTCGACCATGACTACCGAAAATCCATTCATCGATAAGATCAGCAACGACGAGACCGCCCAGCTGCCGGCCATCGAATTCCGGGGCGAAATCCGCGTGGTGGAGCGCGAACGCGACATCGCCGAGGCGTGCGAATACCTCTCCCGCGAACCCCTCATAGGCTTCGACACCGAGACGCGCCCCTCGTTCCGCCCGGGCGTCATGTACCGCGTATCGCTGCTGCAACTCTCCACGCCGGAGCGCTGCTACCTGTTCCGGCTCAACAAGATCCCGCTGGCCAAACCGATCCTGCAACTGCTGGGCGACGAAAACATCCTCAAGATCGGCGCCGACGTGGCGGGCGACCTGCGGTCGCTGCGCCAGCTGCGCCGCTTCCGCGACGGAGGGTTCGTCGACCTCCAGACCATCGCCCCGCAATGGGGCATCGGCGAAAAGAGTCTGCGCAAACTGTCGGCCATCGTGCTGGGCCGGCGCGTCTCCAAAGCCCAGCGTCTGAGCAACTGGGAGGCCACGACGCTCACCGAAAAACAAAAACGCTACGCCGCGACGGACGCGTGGGTCTGCATCCGCATCTACGACCGCCTGCGCCGCACACCCCGAATCAACGAACACTGACCATGATACCTCAAATCCATCTGCGCCGGGGCAAGGAAGAGTCGCTTGCGCGGCGCCACCCCTGGATCTTCTCGGGCGCCATCGATCACATCCGGGCCGAGGAGGAGTCCGACTTCGCCGAAGGCGCGCTGGTCGAAGTATACACCCATGCGGGCGAATTCATCGCGCAAGGCCACTACCAGATCGGCTCGATCGCCGTCCGGGTGCTCTCGTTCGAACGCGAAGAGATCGACCAGGCGTGGTGGAACCGCCGCATCGCCATCGCCCATGACGTGCGCCGCACGCTGGGCCTGACGGACGACCCTGCGACGACGTGCTACCGTCTGATCCACGGCGAAGGAGACTCGCTGCCGGGGCTGGTGGTCGACATCTACGGCACGACGGCCGTCGTCCAATGCCACTCGGTGGGAATGTACCGTGCGCGCCGCGAAATCGCCGAAGCGATCCGCAGCGTCTACGGCGACCGCATTGCGGCGATCTACGACAAGTCGTCGCAGACGCTCCCCTACAAAGCCGATCTGGGAGCCGTGGACGGCTACCTGTGGGGCACCTCGGATCATGCCTCGCAAGTGGTGCTCGAACACGGCGAGAAGTTTCTGGTCAACTGGGAGAAAGGCCAGAAGACGGGATTCTTCCTGGATCAACGCGAAAACCGGGAGCTGGTGAAACGCTACGCCGAAGGACGCACGGTGCTCAACACCTTCTGCTACACGGGCGGATTTTCGGTATACGCCCTCTCGGGCGGAGCCAAGGAAGTCTGCTCGGTGGACTCGTCGGAACGGGCCGTCGAGCTGGCGAGAGAGAACATGCGCCTGAACTTCGGCGACGGAGCGTCCCACACCGAAGTGGCGGCCGACGCGGTGGAGTATCTTCGCGACATAGGCGACAAGTACGACCTCATCATTCTGGATCCTCCGGCCTTCGCGAAACACCACAAGGTACTGGGCAACGCGATGCAAGGCTACAAACGTCTGAACGCCAGAGCCTTGTCGCAAATAAAACCGGGCGGCATCCTTTTCACGTTCTCGTGCTCGCAAGCCGTGTCGAAAGAACTGTTCCGCACGACGGTATTCTCGGCGGCGGCGATCGCGGGCCGCAAAGTCCGCATCCTGCACCAACTGACCCAGCCCGCCGACCACCCGATCAACATCTACCACCCGGAAGGCGAATACCTCAAAGGGCTGGTGCTTTATGTGGAGTAGCTGCGGCTGCTTACTTTTGCCGCTTTTTGTGCCGGCAAAAAGCGGCGGAAAAACCTCTCCTTCCGCCTGTCTTCGCCTGCTGCGGAACGGCTAACGCTGCTTCGGGCGCCTATTCGCGGGTTTGTAAACAAACCGGCCCCTGCGCTGACGCTTTTAGCCGCTCCTCCGCCACGGCTCCGACAACGGTGCGGAATTTACATCAACATAAAAAACATACTGTTTCGGCATGACACAACAAACCGGGACATTCAGTGATCCTGAATGCCCCGGTTCGCATATCTCGAAACCTACTTTTTTCGTGCGTGCTGCTGGGCCTCCTGCTGGCGGAGAAGCTCCTCGTAACGCTGCTGGAACTTGGACTTCTTGCCGTTGGACTTCCTGGCGGCGTTGGCGGCCATGATGGCCTGGATCTTCGAATCGTCGACCAAGCGGCGGATGACGAGCGTCTGTCCGATAGTCAACAGGTTGGAGAGCAGATAGTAATAACACAAGCCGCTGGCGTAGTCGTTGAACCAGAACAGAAGCATCAACGGCATGAGGTAGACCATCATGAACTTCATGCCGGCCATCTGAGGCTGCGACGAAGCGGTCTGCTGATAATTATAATACGAATAGACGAACGTCGAGAGACACATCAACAAGGCGAACAACGACACATGATCGCCGTAGAAGGGAATCGAGAACGGCAGGTCGAGGACGCTGTCGTAAGCCGACAAGTCGTGCGACCACAGGAACGACTGCCCGCGCAGTTCGATCGACGCGGGGAAGAAGCGGAACATGGCGATCAGAATCGGGAACTGGATCAACATGGGGATGCAGCCGCCCATGGGATTGATGCCGGCCTTCTTGTAGAGCTCCATCGTAGCCTGCTGACGCTTCATGGCGTCCTCCTGCTTGGGATACTTCTTGTTGAGCTCGTCGATCTGCGGCTTGACGAGCCGCATCTTGGCCATCGAGACGTAGCTTTTGTAAGTGAGCGGCGAGATGATGAGCCGGATCAACACGGCGAGGATCAAGATGATGACGCCGAAGCTCCCGATATAATTACGCAGAAAATCGAAGACCGGGATCACGCACCACCGGTTGATCCACCCGAAGATCCCCCACCCCAGCGGAATGAGCCGCTCGAGCGAGAGACGCTCGCCGTCGACCTCGACCTTGCGCAGAATCGAATACTTGTTGGGGCCGAAGTAGAACGCGAAGTCGTAACCCTCGGTCTGCGCGTTGTAAGGCACGCCCATCTGTGCGGCGAACTCCTTGACGTAACCGCTGCCGGGCTGCGCCGTGGCGAAAGCCATGTCGGCGTAGGAGAAGTTCTCGGGCGCGATGAAGACCGACGAGAAGAACTGCTGCTTGAAAGCGACCCAGCCGACCGCCGTGGAGACGTTCTTGGACTTGCGCTCGTCGCTCATGCCCAGCTCCTCGATCGACGATTCGCCCGGGAAACGGTAGGCGACGGTGGTATACATGTTCTCGTTCTTGAAACCCCGCTCGTTCTGGTAAGAGAGGTTGCTCCACTCGATGCCGAGGGTCGACTGACCGGCCATCTCGGGAGCCATGTTGACCAATCGCACGTCGAAGTCGACGAGGTAGTCGCGCTGCGGAGTCTGCGCATTATATATAAGGTACTCGTATTCGAGCCAGGCGCCCTCGCTGACGGGCAGCCGCATGACCACCGACTGCGTCCCCTCGTCCGAAGTACGGACGGGCGCGGCGGAGAAGGTGTAATCCATGGTATTGACGGGCACGTTGCGGGTACCGATCTTGAGGAAGAAAGTCAAGGCGAAGCGTGCGCTGGCGGGATCGAACAACTCGACGGGCCGGCCCTGCTCTCCTTTCGGAGCGTAACGGTCGTAGTCCTTGAGCGTAACACCCGTGATCCGACCGCCCCGCGTGGAGAAGCGCACGGTCATGACGTCGTTCTCGACGGTGAACTCCTCGGCGTCGGCGCGGCCGGCCTGAGCGAGGAGATCGCCGACGACGGAAGCCTGCGCGCTCTGCGCAGAAGCGACGGAGCTGTCTACGGAAGAATCGGCGTCCGCGACGTCCGGAACCTCGGGAATGTCGGGAGTCTCAACGGCCTCGGGCTGCTGAGCGGCGAGGAGGGAATCCTGCCGGGCCTGCCACTCGGCGTGGGCCTTCTCGAATTTTTTCTTCTCGTAACTATTGAACCAGGTGAAGCCCACGAAGAGCAAGGCGATCACCGCGATACCTGCAATCGATTTTTTATCCATAAAATATTGTTCGACGTATCTTGATTAGACTATTTATTCTGGGCGGCGAACTTCAAAGCGGCGCCAACGAAAGCGACGAAGAGCGGCGAAGGAGAGTGCACGGTACTCTTGTACTCGGGATGGTACTGCGTACCGACGAACCACGGATGATTCTCGATCTCGACGACCTCGACCAAGCCGGTATCGGGATTGACGCCCACGGCCTTCATGCCGGCGGCCTCGAACTGAGCGAGGTAGTCGCTGTTGAACTCGTAACGGTGGCGGTGGCGCTCCGAGACGCTGAGCCGACCGTAAGCCGCGGCGACCTTCGAACCCTTCTTCAACTGGCACGGATAAGCCCCCAGGCGCATCGTACCCCCTTTGGCCGTGATGCCCTTCTGCTCCTCCATCAAATCGATGACGGGATGCGGCGTAGGCTCCATCTCGCTGGAGTTGGCGTCGGCGATGCCCAAGACGTTGCGGGCGAACTCGATGACGGCGCACTGCATGCCGAGGCAGATGCCCAGGAACGGAATACCGCTCTCGCGGGCAAAGCGCACGGCCTCGATCTTGCCCTCGATGCCGCGGTTGCCGAAGCCCGGAGCGACGAGGATGCCGGACATATGCCCGAGCTGTGCCTGGACGCTGGAACGGTCGATCTTCTCGGAGTTGACGTAGTGCAACTTGACCTTGCAATCGTTCAAAGCCCCGGCGTGGACGAACGACTCGCAGATGGACTTGTAAGCATCGGGCAACTCGGTATACTTGCCGACCAAGGCGATGTCGACCTGCTGCGACGGATGCTTCACGCGCTCGACGAACTCGCTCCAGGCGGCCATGTCGGGCTCCTGCTCGGAACGCAGATCGAGCTTGTCGAGGACGACCTCGTCGAGGTGCTGGGCGTGCATGCGCAGAGGAACCTCGTAGATGGTAGGCACGTCGACCGACTCCATGACGGCGTTGGCGTCGACGTTGCAAAACAAAGCGACCTTGCGCTTGAGCTCGGCGGAAAGCGGATGCTCGGTGCGCAAGACGAGGATGTCGGGCTGCAAACCGTTCTCCAGGAGAGCCTTGACCGAGTGCTGCGTAGGCTTGGTCTTCAACTCGCCGGAAGCGGCCATGTAAGGAATCAAGGTGAGGTGCACGAGGGCCGTATTCCTATAACCTAAAGAGTAACGCAACTGACGCACCGACTCGATGAACGGCAACGACTCGATGTCGCCGACCGTACCGCCGATCTCGGTGATGATGACGTCGTACATCTTGGTCTGCCCGAGGAGCTGGATGCGCCGCTTGATCTCGTCGGTGATATGCGGAATGACCTGCACGGTCTTGCCGAGGTACTCGCCCTTGCGCTCCTTCTCGATGACGCTCTTATAGATCTTGCCGGTGGTAACGTTGTTGGCCTTCGAAGTGGGATGGTCGGTGAAGCGCTCGTAGTGCCCCAGGTCGAGGTCGGTCTCGGCGCCGTCCTCGGTAACGTAGCACTCGCCGTGCTCGTAGGGATTGAGCGTACCGGGGTCGACGTTGATATAAGGATCGAGCTTCTGGATCGTAACGGAATAACCCCGGGCCTGCAACAAACGGGCGATCGAAGCCGAAATGATCCCCTTGCCGAGCGACGAAGCAACGCCGCCCGTAACGAATATGTACTTGGGTTTAGTGAGTTTCATATGGAATTTACTGTTCGTTGTTGTTCTGCTCCTCCTGTGCCTGCCGGTCGAGCAGGCGCACCTTGTCCATCGTGGCGGCGATCTCGTCGTGCATGCGCCGGATCTTGGCCTTGACGTCGGCGATCAACGCCTCGGCCCCTTTCGAACGGGCGAAGAACCCGATGTTGTTCTCCAACTGTGCGGCCTCCTGCTCCAACTGCCTAACGCGCCCGAGCAACCGCTCCCGCTCGGACTGCAAACGCCGCCCGCCGGCAGCCTTCAGCGAAGAGACCTTCTCGCGGAAACGATTCAACGACCGGTCGCGCTCGGAACCGCGCAAGGCATCGAACAACCGGTCGACGATCTCCTTATACTGTTTCTGGATGGCGTCCTTGTGCCGGATGGGCACGAAGCCGATCTCGCCCCACCGCCGCTGGAAGTCGCGGATAATCTCGTAACCGCCCTCCCGGACGTCGGCGGAAGCCATCTCCTCCAGGAGTGCCTGCTTGCGCTGCAAATTCTCCTCGTACGCGCCGTCGACCGACGCGAAGTGGGCGCTCTTGCGCTCGAAGAAGCGGTCGCAAGCAGCCCGGAACCGCTTCCAGACGGCATCGGAATGGCGACGCGAGACGGCGCCGATCTCCTTCCACCGAGCCTGCAAGGCGACGAGCTCGTCGGTAGCCTTCTTCCACTCCTCGCTGTTCATCAACGCCTCGGCGGCCTCGCACAACTCGCACTTGAGCTGGAAGTTATGATCCATCTCGGACTTGAGCCCGGCGTAGAACCGCCGTTTGGCCTCGAAGAAGCGGTCGCAAGCGGCGCGGAAGCGCTCGTAGATGCGGCTGTTGTCCTTCTTGGGAGCGAAGCCGATGGATTTCCAAGTTTTCTGGATCTCCAACAACCGCTCGCTGGCCCGGTTCCACTCCCGGCGTGCGGAAAGCGGCTGGGCCGACAACTCCTCGGCGGCGGCGCACAACTCGCCCTTCAACTCCAGATTCCGGAGCTGCTCGGCCTTGAGCTTCTCGAAATACTCCTGATGCTGCCGGTTGATGCGCCCCGAAGCCTCGCGGAACCGCTCCCACAAAGTCTCCTTGAACTCGTTGGCGACGGGGCCCGTTTCGCGCCACTCGTCGTGCAACTTCTGCAACTTGTGGAACGCCTCGACGACCGAAGGCTCCAAAACGAGGGCCTCGGCGGCCTCGCAAAGCGCGATCTTCGACTCGTAGTTCTTCTTCAGATCGAGGTCGCGCAACTCCTTGTTGATCTTGATGAAGCTATAGAAATTCTCGACGTGGAGGTTATAAGTTTCCCACAGATCCTTGACGCGGGCCTGCGGCACGAGACCGGTCTCCTTCCACCGGCTCTGCAACTCGCGGAAGCGAGTGAACGTATGGTTGAGCGTCTCGTCGGAAGAGATCAACTCCTTCAACTCCTCGATGATGCCCAGCTTGATCTGCAAATTCTTCTCCTTCTCGGCCTCGAGCGACGAGATGAACTCGTCGCGGCGTGTCCGATACTCGCGGAACAACTCCTTGAAACGAGTCTCGGCATCGTCGACGGGAGCGACAAACGCCTCGGCAGCCCCGCCCGACTCGACGAAAGCCCGCCGAGCACACTCGACCTCGGCCCGCCGCAACCGGTAGAACGCGATCTTGAAAGCCTCGACCTCCCGCCGGATCGACTGCACGGGCTGCTCGGAGATCAACCGGGCGAAAGCCGCGAGCACCTCCTCCTTGTCCTTGCCGACGAA
>JAIDKM010000122.1 GCA_029051915.1 Alistipes sp.
CGCCAACACCATGACGACCAACCGGACGGCCTGCCAAAACGAAGCTGCATTCATAAGCTATTTCTCCTGTGCGCGGTGGGGCCGGAAGCGCAACGACCCGAAAATCATGGCAGCGGAAGCGAACGCCAACACCACGGGGACATACCAGATCTCATGGCCGCCGGCCATGACGACCCGCCACGCCGCCACGAGAGCCAGCACGAAGAAAATGACGGCCATGATGGACATGAATCTACTCAATACTTTCATAATCAAGGAATCTGATATTTATTGGCATCCTCCAGATGCACACGCTTCTTTTTCCGGAACTCGTGCACGGTCATGCCGGCGGCCACGGCCA
Organism: Alistipes sp.; assembly: GCA_029051915.1. GTDB lineage: Bacteria > Bacteroidota > Bacteroidia > Bacteroidales > Rikenellaceae > Alistipes. The sequence continues at coordinate 341 of JAIDKM010000122.1, forward strand.
CGAAGACCACGGCGATCAACAAATCGAACAAACTCACGCAAGCCGGCCGGACGATCCGCCAATAGACGCTGAACCCCAACCAGACGATCGTGATGCAAAGGAACAACAAAGCGAGAATAAAAGTCTTTTTGTTCATAAGCTATCGTTTTAATTACCCTGCTCGCACATGAAACGGATGCGGACGAGCCGGATCTCCTCCTCGGTATAGTCCGACCCGAGCTCTTCGAGCGCTGCATCGAGCGAATCGCTCTCGGCGTCCTCCTTGAAATAGAGGTAGATATCCTCGGCCTTGTCCTCGTCCATGAAGTCGCGGATGTAGTAGGAGATGTCGAGCCGCGTACCCGAATTGACGATGCCCTCGATCTCGGAAAGCAGTTCGTCGAAATCGAGGTCGCGGGCCCGGGCGATGTCCTCGAAATCCATCTTGCGGTCGATGGACTGGATGATGAAGATCTTGTTGCCCGACTTGCTGGCGACCCCCTTGACGACCATATCCTGCGGGCGGATGATCTCCTTCTCCTCGACGTAGGCTTTGATGAGCCGCACGAACTCCTCGCCGAACTTTCTGGCCTTGCCGACGCCGACGCCCGTGATGTTCTGCATCTCCTCGATCGTAACGGGATACTGCACGGCCATATCCTCCAGAGAGGGATCCTGGAAGATGACGAACGGCGGCAAGTCGTGTTTCTTGGCGACCTTCTTGCGCAAGTCCTTGAGCATCGAGAACAACTCCTCGTCGGCCGCACCGCCCTTGCCCATCGGCACCTCGGCCTCGGCCTCCTTCTCCTCCTGGTCGTAGTCGTGGTCGAGCGTTACGAAGACGGGGAAAGGCATGGCGATGAAGTTCTCGCCCTTTTTGTTGATCGAGATCAGTCCGTAGTTCTCGATGTTCTTGTCGATCAATCCCAAAATCAACGCCTGCCGGATCACGGCCCCCCAGAACCGGGCGTCGTGCTCCTCGCCGGCACCGAACCACTTCGACTTGTTGTGTCCGTAACTTTTGATAAGCGCCGTATTCTTTCCTGTGAGCACCCCCACCAGGTAATCGGCCTTGAACTTGTCGCCGATGTCGCGCAGGGCTTCGAGTACCGTGCGGAGCGCCGCCCGGGCATCGACCTGCGGTTTGGGATTGCGGCAATTATCGCAATTATGGCAATTCTCCTCGGTATACTCCTCGCCGAAATAATGCAACAAGGTTTTGCGGCGGCACATGGAACTCTCGGCATAGGAGACCGTTTCGACCAGCAGCAGCTTGCCGATCTCCTGCTCTGCGACGGGCTTGCCCTGCATGAACTTCTCCAGCTTCTGGATGTCCTTATAACTATAAAAGGTGAGGCAATGGCCCTCGCCGCCGTCGCGGCCGGCACGCCCGGTCTCCTGGTAATAACCTTCGAGCGACTTGGGAATGTCGTAATGGATCACATAACGCACGTCGGGCTTGTCGATGCCCATGCCGAAAGCGATCGTGGCGACGATGACGTCGACCCGCTCCATGAGGAAGTCGTCCTGATTGCCGGCCCGAGTGGCGGCGTCCATACCTGCATGGTAGGCCCGCGCCTTGATGCCGTTGGCGATCAACAATTCGGTCAGCTCCTCGACCTTCTTGCGACTCAGACAATAGATGATGCCGCTCTTGCCCTCCTTCTGCTTGATGAAGCGGATGATCTCGCGGTCGACATCGTGCTTGGGCCTGATTTCGTAGTAGAGGTTGGCGCGGTTGAACGACGATTTGAAGACCGCGGCATCGGACATGCCCAGATTCTTCTGGATGTCCAACTGCACTTTCGGGGTGGCCGTGGCGGTCAAGGCGATCAGAGGAGCATTGCCGATCTCGTTGATGATCGGCCGGATGCGCCGATACTCGGGACGGAAGTCGTGGCCCCATTCCGAGATGCAGTGAGCCTCGTCAATGGCGTAGAACGAAATCTTGATCTTCCGCAGGAAAGCCACGTTGTCCTCTTTGGTGAGCGACTCGGGAGCGAAGTAAAGCAACTTGGTCTTGCCCGCCATGACGTCGGCGCGCACCTGCTGGACGGCCGTTTTGTTGAGCGACGAATTGAGGAAGTGGGCGATGCCCGGCTCGGCGGCGAACGTACGCATCGAATCGACCTGGTTCTTCATCAACGCGATCAGGGGCGAAATGACGATCGCCACCCCCTCCATCAACAACGCCGGCAACTGATAACAGAGCGACTTGCCACCGCCCGTAGGCATCAGGACGAACGTATCCTTCCGCTCCAGCACATTGCGGATGACCGCTTCCTGATTGCCCTTGAACGACGAAAACCCGAAGTACTCCTTCAGCTTTCCGTGCAACAGGGATGAATCGAACTGTTTCATTTGGCCGTTTGTATGCTTTAAAATCCGAAAATTCATTGTAAAGATAAAAATTTTTTCCGAAAAAAGCATAACTTTGTGAAAAATTTTATCCGCAAACCGCATGCGTCTCTACACCAGCGAACTTGTCAAGAAATACAAATCGCGCACCGTGGGCAACCACGTTTCGATCGATGTCAATCAAGGCGAAATCGTCGGTCTGCTGGGCCCCAACGGAGCCGGCAAGACCACGACGTTCTACATGATCGTGGGACTTATCAAACCCAACGAAGGACGCATTTTTCTGGAAAACGACGAAAAAGAGGTCTCCGAACTTACGGCCCTGCCCGTCTACCGACGGGCCCAGCTGGGCGTAGGCTACCTGGCGCAGGAAGCGTCGGTATTCCGCCGCCTGACCGTCGAGCAGAACATCCGGGCCGTGCTGGAGATGACCGACTACACCAAAGAGTATCAGAACGAACGGGTCGAAGCCCTGATCGAGGAGTTCCGGCTCCAAAAAGTACGCAAGAGCCTGGGCATCCAGCTCTCGGGAGGCGAACGCCGCCGCACGGAGATCGCCCGCGCCGTGGCCATCAACCCGGCATTCATCCTGCTGGACGAACCGTTCGCCGGCGTCGACCCCATTGCCGTGGAAGACATCCAGTCGATCGTAGCGACGCTCAAACACAAGAACATCGGCGTCATCATCACCGACCACAACGTCGACGAGACGCTGGCCATCACCGACCGTACCTACCTCCTCTACGAAGGCAAGATCCTCAAGACGGGATCGGCCGAAGAACTGGCCGCCGACCCGATGGTGCGCAAAGTATACCTCGGTCAGAACTTCGAGCTTAAGCGGAGCCATCAACTTACGCAAGAGATGAAGAACCGGGGCGGCCGGGAACAATGAACATGGACATCACCGTACCTCCGGGGCACGTCGCAGGCGCGCTGACGCCCCCTTGTTCGAAAAGTTACGCCCAGCGCGCCCTGGCGGCATCGCTTCTCTCGGAGGAGCGTTCCGTACTGCATCACGTGGAATTCTGCGACGACACGCGGTCGGCCCTGCGCTGCATCGAGATGCTCGGGGCCGAAGTACAGACGATCGACGAGCACACGCTCGCGATCCGCGGAGGAGTGCACCCCCGCAGCCGGATGCTGCCGGTCGGCGAATCGGGACTGGCCGCAAGGCTCTTCACCCCCATTGCGGCGCTCGGCAACGAAAAAATCCGCATCGAAGGTGAAAAAAGTCTGCTGCAGCGTCCCATGCAGATGATGATCGAACCCCTGCGGCAGCTGGGAGCCGAAGTCTCCGACAACGAGGGATTCCTGCCTTTCGAAGTATGCGGCCCGCTGCGCGGAGGAACGGTGCGAGTCGACGGATCGGTCTCCTCCCAGTTCATCACGGGGCTGCTGCTCGCCCTGCCGCTCGCGGCCGAAGACAGCACCCTCCATGTCGAACGGGCCGTTTCCACTCCTTATTTAGATATGACCGTCGACGCGGCCGCCCGCTTCGGCGTGGAGATCTGCCATAACGACTACTCCGAATTCTACATCCCCGGCGGACAACGCTACCGAGGCACCGATTTCGCCATCGAAGGCGACTGGAGCGCCGCGGCCATGCTTCTGGTAGCAGGCGCCACGGCCGGAGAACTGACCGTCCGCAACGTCTCGGTGCTCTCCAAGCAAGCCGATACGGCCATCTGCGAAGCGCTCGTGCATGCAGGCGCCGCCGTCATCGACGAACCCCACTCCATCACGGCGGCCCACCGTCCGCTGAAGGCTTTCGAATTCGACGCGACCCACTGCCCCGATCTTTTTCCGGCGCTGGCCGCACTGGCCGCGGCCGCCGAAGGAGTCAGCATCCTCCACGGCACCTCGCGGCTTCGGCACAAAGAGTGCGACCGTGCCGAAGCGATCCGCGAAGAATACGGCAAATTAGGCATCGAAGTCGACCTTGACAAAGAAGATGTCATGCGCATCCGCGGCGGCGAAATCCGGGCGGCGGAAGTCCGCAGCCACGGCGACCACCGCATGGCCATGTCGCTGGCCGTGGCGGCGCTGCGGGCATCGGGGCCCGTACGGATCGAGGGAGCCGAGTGCGTGGCCAAAAGCTATCCCGACTTTTTCGACGACCTCAGAAAAATAAAGGCATGAACCGTTTCGGCGAACACTTCCGGATCGCCCTCTGGGGCGAATCGCACGGACTGCAGATCGGTGTAACGATCGACGGTCTGCCGGCCGGCATTCCGCTCTCGGAGCAGGATTTTGCGGAAGATCTGGCCCGTCGCCGAGCCGGAGCCCTCGGCACCACGCCCCGTCGCGAGCCCGACAGGCCCCGGATCGTTTCGGGACTCTACGACGGCCATACGACCGGAGCGCCGCTCACCGTGGTCTTCGACAACGAAGACACCTGTTCCGAACACTATACCGCTATTGCGGGACACGACCGCCCGTCGCATGCCGACCGCGTAGCATGGGAACGCTTCGACGGCTTCAACGACCCGCGCGGCGGAGGCCATTTCTCGGGCCGGCTGACGCTGGCGCTCGTCGCAGCAGGCGTTGTCGCCAAGAAGATATTGCCTGCGACGCTTCGCTTTTCGACTGCAATCGTCGAATTGGGCGGCTGCGGCGATCCGGCCCGTTTCGAGGAAATACTGCATGCGGCCGCAAGCGACGGCGATTCGGTGGGCGGCATCGTCGAATGCCGCGTGGAAGGCATACCGACCGGATGGGGCGAACCGTTCTTCGACCCGGCCGAAAGCCGAATCGCCCATCTGCTTTTCGCCGTGCCCGGAGTCAAAGGAGCGGAGTTCGGCAGCGGATTCGCTGCGGCCCGCATGCGAGGCTCGGAACACAACGACCCGATCGTCGATGCGGCCGGCCGCACGGCCACCAACCATGCCGGCGGCATCGTTGGCGGACTGACGAACGGCAACGAACTGATAGTCCGAGCCGCTTTCAAGCCGACGGCCAGCATCGGCCGCGAACAAAACACCTACAACCGGACGACACGAAGCATGGAGCCTCTCACCATACGTGGCCGCCACGACGTCTGCATCGCCCTGCGCGGCGCCGTGGTTGTCGAAGCTGCCGTAGCCATTGCCCTGGCAGACATGATGCGAAGATGAATACCCGACGCGACATAGTGAACCAGGTAACGGCAGCCCTGACGCCGCTCTACGACGCCCGCGAAGCCCGCAGCATCGCCCTGCTCTGCATTTCGGAGCTGGCACAGACACCCGTTGCGGCCCTGCTGACCGATCCCGATACGCCGCTCGCTGTCGGAGGAGTGGAGAAAGCGGTCGAAGAACTGAAAGCCGGCCGGCCCGTGCAATATGTCATCGGCCAGGCCGAATTTCTGGGCCGGAATTATGCGGTACACGAAGGAGTGCTGATTCCCCGCCCGGAGACCGAAGAACTGGCGGCATGGATCCTCGCCGACGAAAAACAAGCCCGCCGCATCCTCGACATCGGCACCGGCAGCGGCTGCATTGCTGCCACGCTGGCGCTCGGACTGCCCGAAGCGGAAGTCTTCGCCGCGGATATTTCGGAAAAGGCGCTGGCCGTTGCTGCCGGCAACTTCCACGCACTGAACGCCGCAGTAACCCTGCGCCGGGCCGACGCGCTGCGAGATCTCCCGGAAGCGTTCCCGGAACGGTTCGACCTGATCGTCTCCAATCCGCCCTACGTACCGCAGCGCGACCGGGCCGCCATGCACCTCAACGTCCGCGACTACGAACCCCCCGAAGCGCTCTTCGTTCCTGACGACGACCCGCTGGTCTTCTATCGGGCCATCGCCCGGGCCGGGCGACGCATGCTGCTGCCCGGAGGAGCTCTCTACTTCGAAATCTACCACCTGGCAGGCGACGCCCTCCGCCGGATGCTCGCCGACGAAGGATACGATGCGATCCGCCTGCGTGAAGACATGAACGGCAAACTCCGGATGTTATGCGCACGTCTGAAATGAAAAAGCCGAAGACCCGCCGCGACAAGACGCCCGACGAAGCGCTGGCTGCGCTGATGCGTCTCTGTGCCCGGGCCGAGAAATCCCAGAGCGACGCCCGACGGCTGATGCGCGGCTGGGGAGTCGAAGCAAGTGCAGCGGAAGAGGTACTGGCCCGTCTGGTGCGCGAACGTTTCATCGACGACGAGCGCTACGCAACGGTTTTCGTCCGTGAGAAGATGCGGCTGAGCGGCTGGGGCGAATACAAGATACGAGCGGCCCTGCAACGCAAGAAGATCGACCGCACGACGATCGAAGAAGCGCTGGCCGCCACCGACCGCACGGGGATGGCGGAACGCCTGCGCACACAACTCGAACGCAAAACCCGAATGATCCATTACGGAACAAGATACGAACTCAAAACCAAACTGATCCGTTACGGTCTCGCACTCGGATACGACTACGAAACCGTATACGAAACGGTTGCCACTCTTGTAAGCGACAACGAACCATGCGACGATTTCTGACACTCCTTTTCATGGCCTTCGCGGCCGGCACGCAGGCGCAGACGCTCGATCCTGCCGACTACATCTACCCTATTCGCGGTGTCGACGGCACCTGCTCGGCCAACTTCGGCGAGATGCGCCCCGGACATTTCCACGCCGGCGTAGACATCCGCACGGGCGGCAGCGAAGGCAAGGAACTGGTCGCCGTGGCCGACGGCTATGTTTCACGCATCGCGGTAACGCCCGGCGGCTACGGGCGCGCCATCTACCTGACACTGCACAATGGCACGACGGCCGTGTACGGTCATCTCCAACGCTTCCGCGACGACATCGAAGAACACCTTGCCGCAGAGCGCCGGGCCCAGCGCAAAAACAGCATCAACCTCTTCTTCGGCCCCGAAGCCTGGCCGGTCAAGCAAGGCGAGGTGATCGGTTATTCGGGCAACAGCGGCTCCTCATCGGGCCCCCATCTGCATTTCGAAATTCGAGACACCCCGACGCAACGGCTCTACAACACGGTGCACGAAGGTGTCATCCGACCGACCGACTCGCTGCCGCCGCGCATCGCCAAAATACACTACATAGAGATCGACTCGCTGCCCGGCGGACTCTGTGTCCAGCGCAAGGCCGAGAGCTACCCGGCAATACGTACCGCCGAAGGCTGCTATCGGCTGACGCGCGAAGAAGCCGTCGGCGCTGGCCGCAAAGGCTACTTCGTGGCCGAAATCACCGACCGCCGCAACGGAGTGAACAACACGTTCGGACTCTGGCGCGTAACGGCATGGATCGACGACGAACGCTACTTCGAATACCGAATGGACGGATTCACGTTCGACCAGTCGCGCTGCTGCGATGCCGTGAGCTGCTACCCCATGCAACTTGCCACCCGCAACGAAGCGATCCGGCTGGCCTGCCTGGAAGCGGCACCCGACTGTTTCTATCCGGTCATGATAGAACGCGGACTGGTGCGCACGGCCCCCGGCGAGATCCGGCGCATCCGCATCGAAGCCGAAGACGACAGCGGCAACAGCTCGCAAATCGAATTCGACATCCGGGGGCGCGACGAAGAGTTCCATGCAGAAGCCGACACGCTGGCTCGAATCCTCCGGCCCGACCGGGTCGCGACGCTCTCCGTCGACCGCAAAATGACCGCCCGGATTCCGGCCGGCGCCCTTCATGAAACCATCGCCTGTCGCCCCGAACAGGTGGCAGCCCCGAAGACGGACACGGGAATCGTACTCCTTTCGCCGGCCTACCGGATACTTCCGGCCGCCACGCCCCTGCGCCGCACGATGGATGTATCGATCCGCGCAGAGGTGCCCTCGAACCTGCGCCTGCATGCGACGCTCGCACGCCGCACGCCGCAAGGCAAAGCAGCCTACGTGGGAGGCAAATACGGCGACGGAGCCGTAACCGCAGCGACCTACACGGCCGATCCGCTTTTCGTTGTGGCCGACACGCTGCCGCCCTCGGTCTCGGCCCGGTTCAAACGAGGCGCCGACCTCACAAAAAGCTCCTCGCTCAGCTTCCGCGCCACGGACAACTTCTCGGGCATCGCCTCCTACACGCTCCGCATCGACGGCGAATGGGTGCCCTGCGACCGCTATCCGATGACCGGCCGGCTGGTACACGTATTCGACACACCGCCGACGCGCACCACCCACACCGTACAACTTACCGTACGCGACGGAACTGGAAACGCAGCGCACTGGGAAGGGACGTTCTACCGATAGAAACCCGCACGACAGCGTCGCCATCCACAAGCAACCGCACCGGAGCGGCGGCGGAATCTCTTTGCGGAAGGAAGTGGATCTATTTGAAAATTTTTTCGTACCTTCGCAACCGCAATGCGGCCGATGCCGCAAACCGATGGTTCCGTAGCTCAGTTGGATAGAGCAACAGCCTTCTAAGCTGTGGGTCTTGGGTTCGAATCCCAACGGAATCACTCGTTCCGCCGAAAGACGACCGGAATTCCCCGGTCGTTTTTTTGCGATTTATTTTGCCGGGCGGAATATTTTGTCTACATTTGCAGGCTGATAACCCGAAAAGGGTGAGCGTTTATTAACCAAATAACAATTTTATAGCAAATGGCTGTTAAAATTCGTCTGGCACGCCACGGTAAGAAAGGCTACGCTTTCTACCACATCGTTGCCGCAGATAGCAGAGCGCCACGTGATGGTAAATTCATCGAGAAGCTGGGAACCTACAATCCCAACACGAATCCTGCTACGATCGACCTGAACTTCGAGCAAGCACTGGGTTGGTTACAGAAAGGCGCACAACCTACGGACACCTGTCGGGCTATCCTCTCGTACAAGGGAGTACTCTACAAGAAACACCTGCTGGGCGGCGTCGCCAAAGGTGCATTCACCGAAGCCGAGGCCGAAGCCCGCTTCAACAAGTGGATGGAAGCCAAGACCGGCAAGATCGAAGCCAAGACCAACAAGCTGGCCACCGATGCCAAATCGGCCGAGAAAGCCCGCCTGGCTGCCGAAGCCAAAGTAAACGAGGAGCGCGCGAAAGCGATCGCCGAGAAGAAAGCCGCTGCCGAAGCCGCCGCCAAGGAGGCTGAAGAAGAAGCTGCGGCCGAAACCGCCGAGGAGGCACCCGCCGCCGAGGAGGCCGCTCCCGAAGCAGAAACCGAAGCTCCCGCCGCCGAATAAGCAAGGGGCCTGAAAAACCGATCCCGGTAAATTTCCCCATTGACGGGAGATTTACCGGTTTTTTATTCGACCGATGATGAATTCCGCAGGCAGAATCAATAAACTTTTCGGCACGGAGGGCGGCGTGATGCTCTCGCTCCATGCCGCCTTTCCCGACGATTTCGATGCAACGACTACACCGCTTCTGGTAACGATCGACGGACTGGAAGTGCCGCTCTGGTGCGAACGCTTCGAACGACGCGGACAGACGGGAGCCGTAGCGGCCTTCGCCGATCTGAACACCGACCGCCGGGCCGGCGAACTGCTGGGGCTGGAATTCCGGGTGGCGGAATGCGGAGAGCCGGACGACGACGATGAATTCTATCTGGAAGATCTGATCGGATTCGAAGCAGAGGCCAACGGGCAGAAAGGCACGCTGACGGACTATTACGACAGCGATGCCAATCCGCTTTTCGAACTGGAAATCGAAGGGCGCAGCGTCCTTGTTCCTGCTGTCGAGGAGTTCATCGCACACATCGACTTCGAGAACCGAAGCATCAAAATGGTTCTGCCCGAAGGACTTTTGGAACTGGAATAAGATGGCACGCGTAGTAATAGGACTTTCGGGCGGCGTAGACTCGTCGGTGGCAGCCTGGCTCCTGAAGCAACAGGGACACGACGTGATCGGCCTTTTCATGGTCAACTGGCACGACACGACGGGCACCCTGGAAGGCGACTGTCCGTGGCACGACGACCGGGTTTTCGCCGAACTGGTAGCCAAGCGGCTGGATATTCCGCTGCACGTGGTCGACCTTTCGGCCGACTACCGCACGCGGGTGGTCGACTACATGTTCGCCGAGTACGAACGCGGCCGCACGCCCAATCCGGACGTGCTCTGCAACCGCGAAATCAAGTTCGACGTCTTCCTGCGCGAAGCCCTCAAGCTGGGGGCCGAATACGTAGCGACAGGCCACTACTGCCGCAAAGCCGAGACGGTCGATGCCGACGGCACCGCACACTACAAACTGCTGGCCGGCACCGATCCCAACAAGGATCAGAGCTACTTCCTTTGCCAACTTTCGCAGGAACAGCTGCGCTACGCACTCTTCCCCGTAGGGGATCTGCTCAAACCCGAAGTACGGCGCATCGCCGAAGAACAGCACCTCGCCACGGCCAAACGCAAGGATTCCCAAGGCATCTGTTTCGTCGGCAAGGTGGATCTGCCGGTTTTCCTGCAGCAGAAACTTGCCGCTAAACCCGGCAACGTACACGAAATACTCCCCTCGTGGCCCAAATTCGCCCGGCAACCGGCCCTGTCCGGAAGCGAACCCACGACCGAGGAACTTGCCGCTCTGGCAGCACCGTGGCGCTACACCGTGCGCGACGGCAAGAAGATCGGCACCCACAACGGAGCTCATTTCTACACCATCGGACAACGCAAGGGACTCGGCATCGGCGGCCGCAAGGAGTCGCTGTTCATCTTGGCGACCGATGTCGAAACGAACACCATCTACGTCGGCGAGGGCGACGCCCACCCCGGGCTGTGGCGTCCGGCACTGCACATGAAACCCGGAGAAATCCACTGGCTCGATCCGGCACGCGCCATCGCACCCGGCGAAGAAGCCCGGTTCCAGGTACGCATCCGCTACCGCCAACCGTTGCAGGAGGCGACGCTCTACGTTCGCAACGAAGGGGCATTCATCCTTTTCGACGAACCCCAGCGCGGCATCGCACCGGGGCAGTTCGCGGCATGGTACGACGGCGACGAACTGGTCGGTTCGGGAGTCATCGCGGAATAAAAAGTCATCCCCCGGCATGGCTCGACGACCAATGAACACCTTCGGAAACCTCCTGCGGGCCATTCTTCTGCTTTCGGTATGTCTTGTCCGGCCGGTTGCGGCCCAACCGCTGGGCATCGCCTGCTGCGATGCCGACCGGCTCTACGACACGATTCCCTCGCTTTTCTACGACGACACGGACTACACGCCTCAAGGTCGGCTGCGCTGGAACACGACGCGCTATCGCCGCAAAATCGCCTGCATGGCAGCACTCGTCGATTCGCTGGCCCTGCCGATCATCGCACTGCAGAACGTCGAGAACGAAACCGTCGTCCGCGACATCTCGGCAGCCTGCACAGGCGACTACATCTACCTCCACCGCACGCTCAACACACTGGACGGCATGGATTTCGCACTGCTCTACTATGGAGACCTGTTCTTCCCGCACTACGTGGAACCCGGCCGCCGCTACCTCTATGTCGAAGGCACGCTGCGCCGCCCCGTCGGCCGAAAACCGGGCCGCCGGTTCCGAACCGACACCCTCGGACTGCTGCTCTGCGGCGAAGCCCGGACGATCGGCCGGACGATCGGCGAACTGCGCGACGAACACCCGGGAACCCGGCTGGTCGTCATGGGCCGGCTACCGGAACACGAACTGGAGAAATACGGGCTGCAAGACGCCCTCGCCCGGGCCGAACAGGCAGGACGAGGCAATGTCCGCAGCACCTCGGGCTGGCGCATGCGCGACCGGATCGCAGTCGACACCCTGCTGCGTATCGTGGCCGGAGACGTCTACATACGCCGCTTCCTGCTCGACCCCGCCGAAACCCGTCCGCTTGCCACCTACGACCGCCGACGTAGCGTCGGCGGCACGAGTCGGGCGCTGCCGATCTACGTCTATCTGGAATAGGACGATTATTTGGAAAAACGGAAAAATTTCGTTATATTCGCAATCCCTACGACGAAAAACAACGAACGATATTAAATAAAAAACTTAAAACAATCAAAAAGACTATGGCAGACGTAAAACGGGTCTACACCTTCGG
>JAIDKM010000123.1 GCA_029051915.1 Alistipes sp.
GGGTGGGCGTTGCCGCGTTCTCGATACGCGCGTTGCTCGACAGCCCGACGATACCCATCTTGTTGGTAATGGTTTTGGGGAAGCTGTACGACAGGTTGATGTTCTTGATGACGAAGTACGAAGCATCCTGCAACCAGCGGTCTGAAGTGGCGTTGTTGTAGGAGCTCAACTGCATGTCGGCAATGGGAATACCGTTGGGATCGATGCGGTTGGGCGAATCGTCCGTCATGCCTTCGGGAACGCCCGACCACGACTTAAGCATATCCTTGTGGAGAGCCGAAGCGCTGTTGGCCGACATGGACATGAGCGATGCGTAGGTCGTGTCGTAAACCTTGCCGCCGATCTGGTAGGTGCAGAGCACGGAGAGCGTGAGGTTCTTCCACGTCAGCGAAGTGGAGATACCGCCGTAGACATCGGGAATGGCCGAACCGCTCCAGTCGCGCACGCCGTAGGTGGTGTCGGTCGTATAGTAGTTGTTGCCGATCTGTACGTATTTGTCGGCAGGGATGGACTTGCGACCGTCGGCCTCGCCGTCGACAAAATAGGTATCGAAATCGATCTTGTAGAGCGAATTACCGGTCATTTGGTCGACACCGACGAATTTGTAAGTCTTGAAGTCGTAGATGCCGTGGCCTTCCGAGTAGGTGCGGGTCGTACCCAAAGTAATGTCCTTGCTGTCGGGCAGCTTCTTGATCTTGTTCTTGAGGAACGTAGCGTTCAAACCGATGTTCCATTTCCAGCCGCGCTTGTTGATGACGTCCACGTCGGTGGCGAATTCGAAGCCGTAGTTGCTGACCGAACCGATGTTCTTGGTGATGGAACCCATACCGGTGGCATAGGCCGACGAAGAGTCGTAGATGTCCGTAGCACCGGCCGACAACGGCAGATAGACGTCGAAGAGCAGGTCGCGCGAACGCTTGTCGAAGTAATCCAGTGTGATGTTCCACCGGTTGAACAGGCGGGCGTCGATACCGAAATCGAGCGACGCGGAAGTCTCCCACTTGATATCTTTGGCCAGATTCTGCGACTTGAAGAGCGTGCCGAGACCTCCGTTCTTGTCCTGCGTGTAGAGAGCCATGTAGGCATAGTATCCTACGCCGGCGTCGTTGCCCACTTCGCCGTACGAAGCCCGGAGCTTGAGCTCGTCGACCCACGAAGCGTTCTGCATGAACTTTTCGCCAGAAATCATCCAGCTGGCGCCCACCGACCAGAAGTTGCCCCAACGGTGGTCGGGATGGAAGCGCGAGGAACCGTCGCGGCGGAACGACCCCTCGACGAAGTAGCGGTTGTCGTAGTTGTAACGGGCACGGGCCAGATATGATTCGGTCTTGTAGTCGTAAGCCGCACCTTCGCCGTACGTCAGCTCGGCGAAGTTCGAAAGCTCGTGGTTGTCGCCGAAGAGTTTCTGTCCGGTTTTCAGAATGTAATCCGACTCGTATTCGTAGGCGAAATTCTCATGCGCCAGCAGGACGTCGACATGATGCAGCCCGAAGTCGTGGTTCCACGTCAGCTGCTGCTGGAACGTGTAGTTGAGATAACGGCTGTAATATTTGGTCGTACGACCGCCGTTGGAGGCGCCATCGCCGATATTGGGATTGTCGAATCTGCGCTCGTTGTTGTTGCGCAGGTTCATGTCGCCACGAACGGTGAACTGGAAGTCTTTGAGGAAGGTGATCGTACCGTAAATCTGACCGTTGAGGGTCATGCGGCGGATCACGTCCTCGTTGTTGCGCAGCTCATAGGCGACACTGCGGTTGTTCAGATACGACGAGGTGGTATCATACTGCTTGTTGCCGTTTTCGTCGAGCAGGTACGAACCGTCGGCATTGTGCAGATAGACCGGATAGACCGGAGCCATCATACGGGCCGAATAGAACGGATTGTTGATATAGCTGCCGGTCGCGCTGTCGAGATAGTGCTGTTTCGACGACGAACCGGAGACATCCAGACCCGTCTTGAACCATTTGACCGGCTTGAAGTTGGCAGCCATGCGGCCGGTGAAACGCGAGAAATCCGACGAAACGATGTAGCCCTTTTCCGAGAGATAGGAGAACGACGAATAGACATCCCACTTCTCGCCTGCGGCATCGGCCGAAACGTTGTACTCTTGGCGGTAACCCAACTGTTCGACTTCGTCGTTCCAGTCAAGGTCGTTGTAACCCGGAATCTGCTTGGCCGTGAGTTTGCCGTTGGCATCGAACAGCGCATTGTTGGCAGCATCGTAAATGTTGCGCTTGACAATAGCGCTGATCAGGTTCGACGAAGCATACTGACGGGCGGCTTCTTCGGTGAGACCCATGCTGCTGCTTTTTGCGTAGTTCTTGAAACCGGTCCACATGGTTTCCATCCAAGGATCGGCTTTCAGACGCTCGTATTCGGCGATACCGCGGTTGTAGATGCCATGGGTCGTGCTGGCGGTGACGCTGACTTTCTCGCTGCGGCCTTTTTTGGTGGTAATGACCACAACGCCGTTGGCAGCACGGTTGCCGTACAAGGCGGCCGACGATGCGTCCTTAAGCACGGTGATCGACTCGATATCGGCCGAGTTCAGGTCGGAGATATTGCCGTTGTAAATCACGCCGTTGACTACATACAGCGGTTTGTTGGTACCGTTGATCGAGCCGAAACCGCGGATGCGGATATCGGGATCGGAGCCGGGTTCGCCGTAGGAGTTGTTGACCTGAATGCCGGGAGCGGCACCTTCGATGACGCCCGTGACGCTGGTCGAAGTGCGCTTCTCAATATCGGTTGCCTTGACGGCTGCCACTGAACCGGTCAGCGATGCCTTGGATGCCGTACCGTAAGCTACGACGATGACGTCATCGATAGCCTGCGTATCTTCGGCGAGGGTTACGTCGAGCACGGTCTTGCCGGCCACGGCCACCTGCTGTGCCTGATAGCCGATGAACGACACGGTCAGCGTGCCGTCGGCAGGTGCCGCAACGGTGTACTTGCCGTTGGAACCGGTCGTCGTACCCACCGACGTCCCGTCGACCAGTACGGTCGCTCCGACGATCGGCTGACCCTCGGAATTGGTAACCGTACCGGATATTTGCCGGTTCTGAGCCCCGACGAACATCGCTCCGGCGCCCAAAACAGCAATTAACGATAGTACAAGTTTTCTTACCATAAACGTTAATTTTTAGTGGTTTTTTAAAATAAAAAGCTCATTGCAAAGGTAAGAAACGGAAAGCCGAAAAGCAAGAATATTTATAAGAAAATTTAGCAACATGACGATTGTTTTGCGAAAAGTAAATTTAAGATTACATTTTGTCCTCGATTTTAAGAAACTGCTTTCGAATTGTAATTATCCGAGCCGAACAACTTTCGGCCTTTATTGAAAAAAAGAGCAAAACGAACGGATTGTTAGCGGAAGCCCCTGCGC
>JAIDKM010000124.1 GCA_029051915.1 Alistipes sp.
TCTTCGATCCGGATGCTCTGTGCCTTGCCGTTCCCCTTGTCTTTGGCCGAGACGTTGAGAATACCGTTGGCGTCGATGTCGAACGTTACCTCGATCTGCGGCACGCCGCGCGGAGCGGCCGGAATGCCGTCGAGGTGGAAGCGGCCGATCGACTTGTTGTCGCGGGCCAGCGGACGCTCGCCCTGGCAGACGTTGATCTCGACCGAGGGCTGGTTGTCGGCAGCCGTGGAGAAGACCTCCGACTTACGGGTCGGGATGGTGGTATTGGCCTCGATGAGCTTGGTCATCACGCCGCCCAACGTCTCGATACCGAGCGAAAGGGGCGTAACGTCGAGCAACAGCACATCCTTGACCTCGCCGGTGAGGACACCGCCCTGGATAGCCGCGCCGATAGCGACGACCTCGTCGGGATTCACCGACTTGTTGGGAGCCTTGCCGAAGAACTCCTCGACGATCTTCTGAATGGCGGGAATGCGCGTGGAACCGCCCACGAGGATCACCTCGTCGATCTGCGAAGCCTCCAGTCCGGCGTCGCGCAGAGCCAGCTTACACGGCTCGACGGTCTTGCGTATCAGATGATCGCACAACTGCTCGAACTTGGAACGCGTGAGCGACATGACGAGGTGCTGGGGAATGCCGTTGACGGGCATGATGTAAGGCAGATTGATCTCGGTCGTGGTGGACGACGAAAGCTCGATCTTAGCCTTCTCGGCGGCCTCCTTCAGACGCTGGAGCGCCATCGGATCCTGCCGCAGGTCGATCTGGTGCTCGGCCTTGAACGCCTCGGCCATGTAGTCGATCAGCACGTGGTCGAAGTCGTCGCCGCCGAGGTGCGTATCGCCGTTGGTGGACTTCACCTCGAAGACGCCGTCGCCCAGTTCGAGGATCGAGATATCGAACGTACCGCCGCCGAGGTCGTAGACGGCGATCTTCATGTCGCTGTCCTTCTTGTCGAGACCGTAAGCGAGTGCGGCGGCCGTCGGCTCGTTGATGATGCGGCGAACCTTCAGGCCTGCGATCTCGCCGGCTTCCTTGGTAGCCTGACGCTGCGAATCGGAGAAGTAAGCCGGCACGGTGATGACGGCCTCGCCGACCTCCTGGCCGAGGTAATCCTCGGCCGTCTTCTTCATCTTCTGGAGGATGATGGCCGAAATCTCCTGCGGCGTATACTGCCGTCCGTCGATGTCGACGCGAGGCGTGTTGTTGTCGCCCTTGACGATGCTATAGGGAGCGCGCTCGATGTCGGACGTAACCTGGTCGTAACGCTCGCCCATGAAACGCTTGATCGAGAAGACCGTGCGCTTGGGATTGGTGATCGCCTGACGCTTGGCGGGGTCGCCCACCTTGCGCTCGCCGCCCTCGGTGAAAGCGACGATCGACGGCGTAGTACGATGTCCCTCGGAATTGGGAATGACGACGGGCTCGTTGCCCTCCATGACGGACACGCAGGAGTTGGTCGTGCCCAAGTCGATACCGATGATCTTTGCCATAAGATATTAAGATTGAATTATAATATTGTTCTGTTCCAACCGGATTATTGCCAGTAACGACTCCCTACAGATCAAACGTTATACCAAACGGCGAACTCTGCCAAATTGTCAGCAGGATGGCAGACCCCGGCGCGGATCGGCGCGACGATGTGCTATTTTGGCAGAAACGGAGAAACGGAGCAACGGCGGCAGCAACAGCACGACCCCTCTTTCACCTGATAAAGCAACTTGCAGATGCTGGACGCAGCGCACGGGGTGGCCGAAAGCACGGCCGGAAAAGCTGTGCGCCAGATTCACGAGCCCGGAATTGTAGTACAACCCGCTCGCCGAAGCACTGCTGGCCGAGGCCGGAGAAGACGACCACGAGTAGCCATTCGCGCCGACAGCCGACAGAGCTCCCGACACGCGGTCACGGTAGCCCGAAGCAGGCGCAAGGAGCAATCGCTGGAATGAATGACAGGAAGAAAGGCTTCCCGTCAGACTGATGTATACACCGACCCTCGGTTTTTTGAAAGACCCTTTCCTAAAACCGGCCTCTCAGGCCGGGGATTGCTGAATCTGCGGCCGCGCTGGCAGCAGCCGATGAAGACTTCCCGCCCCTCCGGGCCGCATCCGGCCCCCGTTAAAAAAGCCATTTTTTTTATCCCGCAAAACAAAATAACGCTCTCAGAAGCTCTCTGCGCAAGCATGCTTCCCGGAGGCCCATCAAAAAGCGCAGTCCGGAAATCCGGACTGCGCACGATTTCTGTCTCTCCAGGGTTCGGGGAGCTCCGCACCTCTCGCTCACCCCCTCTCCCTTTCTCTCACCCCTCGGAACTCTTATTTCTGTTCGCCGAGGATGCGCATGGCGACGTCGAGGATCGTCGTGTCGTCGAGCGTTACCACACCGCCGTCGGGGCCGGGCTCGAAATGCACGCCCACGCACTCTTTGGATTCGTGTTTGCCGCCGAAATAATTGCGGACGGTCTCCACGTCGATTCCCAATTCATCTGCAATACGCTGCGAACTGCCGCTGGGCAACTTGTCCTTGATACGGCGTAACTCGTTAAAGGTAATGATCATATCCGTTGAAAGTTTAATTAGAATTCCACACAACTAATATACGGCAAAAATATGAAACCGCCAAATATATCCAGAAAAAAAGTACGGGATAATCGCGGTTCGTACGCCCGGCCGACAAAAAAACTCCGCTCCCGGGGCCGGGAACGGAGCAGTTGCGACTCGCGACGGCAGAAAGGATCACTCCGCCGGCTCGATATAGAGTTGGAAAAGCAACGGCGTGAAAGGAAGAATCTCGGTCTCGGTCGACGAAGTGGTCGTGGTTTCGGTATCGGAAGTATCGGTACCGGTGCCGTAGCCGTAATTGTATCCGTAACCGTAGTAAGGGTTGTACAAGCCGCCGCTATAACCGCCGTAATAACCCGGATAGTAACTGCCGTAGCCGCTGCCGTAATAACTGTTGGCGTAGCTCAGATAATTGAGGTAGTCGTAATAGCTCTGCGTATAGCCGTTCGACGAACTGGAAGTCGAGGTCGTCGTGCTGCCCTGCTTGCCCTGTGCGCCGTAAGCATGGGTCGAAACGGTAATGACAGCCGCCCACTGCCCGTATTTGAGCTTGGGCAACGCATAATGCCATGCCGCAATGGGGCTGCTGCCGCTCTTCGAAACATCGTAGGCCGTGCCGGCAGTCTGAACTTCGCCGTAGACGATCTCCTTCACTTCGTCGATGTTGGTATCGAGCACGAAGCCGTCGAGGAAACGGGTTATGTACCAGATTTTCGTTGTCTTCTCCATATCGACCGAATCGGCATCGAGTACCGCAGGGCCGGAATAATTCGAATCGTCGTTGTCGAGGAAACGCTTGCGGAGCGCCTCGTTGATCCGGCGATCGATGTCGGCCACCGACCCATCGGAGACGTAGGGATCGATCCGGGCGACGTACGGATCAGTGAAGAGGAGCGGATCGCCGGGCCGATAATTGAAATCGACGTAGACCTGCGGAATGGAGTCGCTGACGCTCACCCACCGTCTGTCGGTCTTGTTGTAAGGATGGTTCGGATCGGAAGGATCGGTCGGCATGGGGATGGCGCCGTTGGCCGGCTCCTCCTCCGAACTGTAAAGCTGCAGACCGCCGTTGTCCTGGCAGAAGCGATCGACGGCCGTACCCTCGGACTCAAGCGGATTCTTGATCGTATCGCGAATCTCAAGCTCGATGCGGATGGGTTTGCCCGACGACAAGGAGTACTGGCCCTCGTAACCGCCGTCGCCCGAGACCTCGCCGACGATGCGCGACGGACAGTACAACACGACCTTCGAAC
>JAIDKM010000125.1 GCA_029051915.1 Alistipes sp.
GGTAACATTTCTGCCTCTCAAATACTTAACCTTATTCCTCCCCATAACCTTACTTTATCCGAAATTCTTCGTATCTTCGCAAAAACTTTTTTCCATGACCGAATTCGGATTCATCGATACGCTCCGCACCTTGTGTGCCGATTTGCCCGACAACGGCTTCGAGGGTATCGGCGACGACTGCGCCGTCTTGCCCGTGGGGGAGGGGCGCTCGCTCGTCTTTACGGCCGATCTGTTGGTCGAGGGGGTGCATTTTTTGCGCGCCGCTACTTCGCCCGAGGAGTTGGGAGCCAAGGCGTTGGCCGTCAATCTGAGCGACGTGGCCGCTATGGGGGCCCGTCCCGTGGCTACGTTGTTGTCGCTCGCGTTGCCTGCCGATGCGACCGACGAGTGGGCCGTTCGTTTTTCGGAGGGTTACCACGCTCTTTCGCAGCGTTTCGGCGTCGCGTTGATCGGGGGCGATACCACCCGTTCCGACGGCGGCATCACGATCAACGTTACCGCCATCGGTTGTGCCGACTCCGCTCATCTGAAGCGTCGTTCCGCCGCCCGGCCGGGCGATATCTTGTTGGTCGCCGGGCGTTTGGGGGCTTCCGGTGCCGGGTTGCAGGATCTCTTGGACAGTCGTTACGATACTCCCGCGGCTGCCGTCCATCGCAATCCGCTGCCTCAGGTCGAGGAGGGCGAGTGGTTGGGGCGGCGGCCCGAAGTGCACGCTTTGATGGATCTCTCGGACGGTCTGGCTTCGGACGTCCGGCATATCATGGCGCAGTCCCACGTCGGCGCGGCTATCGATCTGGAGTGCATTCCCGTCGCCGACGGGGCCGATTTGCGGTTGGCCGCTTGCGGGGGCGAGGATTATAAGTTGTTGCTCTCGGCCGATCCTCGGTGCGCGAAGTCGCTCGCCGACGATTTCCTCCTTCGCTTCGGCACTCCCCTCTATCCCATAGGAACGATCGAGTCGAGCGATCGGTTGCGGTGGTTGCAAAACGGTTGCGAGGTGCTTCTCGATTGGAAAGGGTTCACCCATTATTAGCCGCTTCGCCCGGCCGAACTTGCTATCTTTGTTTGGTTGTCCGGCTCCGGCTCTCCGCATCTGCCCTGCCTCCTCAGCATCCCGGCCGAGCAGCTCTCCGGCTCGTCGCATCTGCCCCGCCTCGACAGCATCCCCGCCTCCTCAGCATCCCTGCCGAGCA
>JAIDKM010000126.1 GCA_029051915.1 Alistipes sp.
TTTTAAAGGAATGAATACCGATCTGAAGAACAAACATAAGGTGTGGCGCCCTACGCGCAGCCGTTTCACCATATTGCTGACCGTCTATTTCTTCGTGGCGCTGATTATCCCCAATTGCGTGCTGGCCAATACGGAAAATTATTCGGGCTGGACGGTCGAATCGCTGATTCTGCTGCCGCTGGGCTTCTATATGATGTGGAGCGTCCTGCTTCGCAGGTCGGGCGTAATGATCTGGCTGGGATTTCCGTTCATCTTCCTCAGCACGTTCCAGATCGTGTTGCTCTACCTGTTCGGCAACTCGATCATCGCCACCGATATGTTCACCAACTTGCTGACTACCAATCCGGGCGAGGCCGGCGAATTGCTGGAAAACATCTACCCTGCCGTGCTGCTGGTTCTGGCGATCTACTGTCCGTTGTTGTGGCTTGCCGCCCGGGAAATCGGGCACAAACGTTACATTTCGCGCACAGCCCGCATAACGATAGGATTTACGGGTGCGGCGCTGTTCGTGCTGGGATTGTTCGCACTGTGGCCGGCCTATCATGTCAGCGAAGAGAAACATGTGCTGCGGGACGAGATTTTTCCGCTCAACGTATTGTACAACATGGGGCGCAGCGGCTCGGAGTTCCGCAAGGCCTACCATTTCGACAAGACATCCGAGGGATTCGTCTATTCGGTTGAACGTCCCCGGCAGCTGCCCGATCGCGAAATCTACATCTATATAATAGGCGAGGCGTCGCGCGCCATGAGCTGGCAGCTTTTCGGATACGATCGCGAGACCAATCCGCGGCTGTCGCAGGAAAAGGATGTCATTTTGTTCCGCAACATGCTGACACAGAGTAATACGACGCATAAAAGCGTGCCTTTGTTCCTTTCGTCGGTGGGCACCGGCCAGCATGAGGAGCTGTTCCGCCGCAAAGGGCTGCCGGCGTTGTTCAACGAAGCGGGATTCGATACGTGGTTCATATCCAACCAGTCGCGGCAGGGCGCCATGATCGACCATCTGGCCCACGATGCAAAGCATCTGGTTTACATTCATTCGCCGCGACAGGATATGCAGTTGCTGGAGGAGATGCAGAAAGCCATTGAGCGAAGCTCGGCGCCCCGGCTCTTCTTCATACTCCATTGTTACGGATCGCATTTTTGCTACCATCAACGTTATCCCCGCGAATTCGCTCGGTTCCTGCCTGACAGCGATGTCGCCATCGTGCCGCAAAATGCCGACGAGCTGCGCAATGCCTACGACAATTCGGGCTATTATACGGATCATTTCCTGGCCGAGACGATCGACTACATGCGTTCGCTGCAGGGCGTTTCGTCGGCAATACTCTATTGCGCCGATCATGGTGAAGATCTTTTGGATGACGAGCGGCATCGTTTCCTCCACGCCTCCCCCACCACGACCGCCTATCAATTGTGGGTTGCGTCGTTGGCGTGGTTTTCGGAGGATTATCGGGCTGCTTTTCCCGGGATCGCAGAAGCGGCCGCAGCCAACACGTCGGCACCGGCCAATACGCATGCGCTTTTCCACACGATGGCGCAGATCGCCGCGATCCGCAGTCCTTACATCGAGGAATCGGTGTCGTTGGTCAGTCCTGATTTCGACTATACGGCCCGTCGCTGTTACTTGAACGACCACAACGAAGCCGTACCTTATATTCGTACGGGACTTGGCCGGCAGGATCTGGAAGTGCTCGGGCGCAACGGGGTCGAACTGTAACGAAGGAGCCGATTCCGCCACTCTGAAAAAATAAAGGCCGCCCGGAAAGGGTGGCCTTTGTAGTGCGAGGATCGAAAAAATTATTTCGCAGCCTCTACGGATACCTTGCGGAATTCCTTCATCAGCTTCGAAAGCTCCAAAGCCGATTTGCGGGCACGCGTACCTGCAGCCTTGTTGCCCTTCTCTACCTGAGCGGTTGCGTTAGCGGCGAAAACTTCGAACTCGGCGTTGATTTTTGCTACCAATTCTTTCATGTTGTTGTGATGTTTTTTGGGTTTGTTATCAACGCAAAGATATAAAAATTATCTAATAATATCCTCCCGGACAAAAAAAATAGCACTTTTTTGCCAGAAAATTGTACTCCTGTTGCCGAATCGGCCCGCACCGGCGCTTTTTAGGCGATGGAAGGCCTGCGAACAAGGCTTGATGCCGATTTTTTTTGT
>JAIDKM010000127.1 GCA_029051915.1 Alistipes sp.
CCCGGCGGCCGCCCGTTCGCCGGCGAGGGACGGAACATGCTGCCGGCAGATCGGGACACCCTAATATAAAGAAGAATTCCGGGACCTGGCAGCTCCGGAATTCTCTGGTTAGGTTAGTTAGGTTAATGAGAGTGGGAGAACTCCCACATATCGTATTACAAAGATAAGCGGATTTTTAGGAAAAACAAAATTTTTCCCGTCTATTTTTGGAAATCCGCCCCGAAAATCGGCGATCAATTATAATTAAAATTTTTTAATTATAAATCGTTCGTAAGATTTTGATTAAAGCGCCTCGCGTACCGGTTCCTGCTGCATTTCAGATTCCGTGAGCGGAGTTCCCGTGTTGATATGGCGGTTGCGGTAGGTGGCGGGTGTCATCTGGTACTCTTTCTTGAAGAGCTTGATGAAGTGCGACGTATTGGGGAACGTACACTCGTTGCCTATCTCCGAGATCGATTTCGAGGTGGAGATCAGCAGCAGGCGCGAGTGCATGAGGCGCTGACGGATGTACCACTTGTGGGGCGGCATCTGGAAATGGCGCCGGAATTCCTTTTTGAACGACGTGAGCGAACGGTTGGTGAGCCGCGAAAGCTCCTCGATGGAGATATCCTTGAAGATATGGTCGTAGACCGTCTGCTCGAAAGACTCTTTGGCGGCATCCACGTTGCTGAGCAGCTTGCTTTTGATGCAGCAGTCTTCGTGCGACGCGATCAGATAGATCAGTTCGGTCATCTTGATGTTCTCGGCTGTTTCGTCGTGGTGGAACTCTTCGTCGCGCAGGTAATTGTTGGTGTTGGTGAAAAAGTTGCGCACGGTGCTCCATGCAGGCATGACCACGTGCATGCGGTGGTTGCAGTTTTCGCACGAATGGGCGTTCGAGATGTTGAGTCCGTAGGTGATGTTCAGATGCAGCAGGATGCGCTGCAGATCCGCCGGCGTGTAGTAGACCAGAATCTGCTCGAAGGGCTGTCCGTTTTCCGGAAAGTGTTCGATGTAGTGGTGTCCGATGCCGAGGTAGAAGATGTCGCCGCGGATGAGTTTGCGGCGTTTGTCGCCGTCGTAGATGTACATGGTGCCGCGAAGAATGTACCCGATGGCGTAGCGGGACAGGGTTTGTGATTGAATGCCGGAGTGAAGCGTTTCGACATACTTCACGATCATCGGCTGCTGAGCCGACGAATTGACTGAATTCTTCATGTTAGATTGTTAATTTTAGTTTTTGCAATCAATGTGTTGCGTCACTGTTGTTGCACGCCAAATGTACAATCTAAACTTTAATTAGTAAAATTAAAAATGGCAAATATGGACACGTAGGATCATATTGATCTGAATTTATCAATATTAAAACCAAATGGATTATTGCAGTACGATATTGAACAACGCGCCGGCGAGGAGGACGGCGTAGATCGTCTGGGCGACAGCGGGGTGCGAGCGGACGAAGAACAGCGGCAGCAGCACGGCGAGCGGAATGGCCAGCAGTGCGAAGACGCCGGTCGAGATGCCGGGCAGACAAGCGACCAGCACGAGGAGCAGCAGCACCTCGATATGATAGACGAGAATCGTCCGGGATTTGGAGCTGACGGCATACAGATCGGAATAGAAAAGCTGCAGCGCGAAGATCAGTGCCAGGGCGGTGCCGCCTGCAAATATCTGAGTACCAAACGACATATCGTCGGGAAGCCGGAACCAACGGCCTTCGAGCAGTCCGTCGCCGATCGCCAGGAGCGGTGCGTGGAAGGGATTTCCGGCGCCCCAGTTGACATAGCAGAGGATCGCCGCGGGGAGCAGCAGGCCGACGACGGCGATGATCCATTCGCGCATCGTGCGGTGGAAATGGAGGATCGCCAGCGGCAGCAACAGCAGCAGCGGCAAGGTCTTCGGAGCCAGAACGACCAGGATGCCGAGGTAGAGCGAACCCCGGAAAACGGCGTCGAAAGCGTAGTTGTTCGAGTAGGAACGGCAGAAGTTGCGGATGGAGAAAATCAGAAGAATCGAACAGACGAACATGAAAAGATCGACCCGTCCGGCGGTCAGGCCGCCTACGAGCGCTCCGTAAAGCGGAATGGCGATGCAGGTATTGGCCGTATAGAGGTTGTAGCGGACTGTAAGATGTCCTGTGCGCAAACCTACGGAGATGATCGCCAGGCAGCAGAGCGCCCGGGCCCACTCCGGAAATGCGGTCTGGAACCGGACGAGCAGCTCCCCGGGCATCCAGAGTCCCGACCCGTCGGCGAGGGGTGCGGCGGCAACGGGTGCTTCCGGCCAGTAGATGGCTGCGGCGGCCAGGGCAGCGAGGGTCAGGAATGCCGGGATGAAGGCTTGCCGGGCGATGTTGAACTTCATATCGAGAGTCGCTTGGTTGCGAGCACAAAAATAGCGAAAAAAGCAAGAGCAACGCAATTTATTCGTAACTTTGTACTATGTTGGAAGTCCGGTATCAAAGCGAATTTCTTGAAGCGGGATGCGACGAGGCGGGGCGCGGGTGCCTGGCCGGGCCGGTTTTTGCGGCGGCGGTGATTTTGCCGCCCGATTTCCATGATCCGCTGCTGAACGACTCGAAACAGATGACCGAACGCAACCGCGACCGCCTGCGCGAGGTGATCGAACGCGAAGCCGTGGCGTGGGCTGTCGAAGCGGTATCGCCTGCGCGGATCGACGAGATCAACATTCTGAACGCCTCGTTCGAGGGGATGTCGCTGGCCGTGGCGCGGCTCGATCCGCAGCCGGGATTTTTGGCCATCGACGGCAATCGTTTCCGCACGCGGCTGGAGATTCCCTATGCCTGCATCGTAAAGGGCGACGGGAAGTATGCCGATATTGCGGCGGCTTCGGTGTTGGCCAAGACGCATCGCGACGAGTACATGCGCCGGCTGGCCGAGGAGTTTCCGGAATACGGATGGCAGACGAACAAAGGCTATCCGACGCGCGAACATCGGCTGGCTGTTCGCGAATACGGACTGACACCTCATCACCGACTGACCTTCAATCACGAAATCGACCAGCTGGAATTGCCCTTCGAGGACGAGTAGCCGGAGACCGGGAGATTCAAAAGCAGCCTGGCCCGGAATAACGGGATGTTACGGCATCCGTTAGTGCGGCCGCAGATTCAGCAATCCCCGGCCTAAGAGGCCGGTTTTTAGAAAGGGTCTTTCAAAAAACCGAGGGTCGGTGTACATATCAGTCTGACGGGAAGCCTTTCTTCCCGCCATTCATTCCAGCGATTGCTTCATACGTCTGCCTCGGGCTACCGCCACTATGCGTCGGGAGCCCTGACGAATGTCGGTGCGCAGGGCCTTTGCTGGTCTTCGTCGGCTTTTGCGGCCGGCGACGCCAATGCGAGCTCTCTGAGTGTTCTTGCCTCTCGTGTGAGTCTGTCGTTCGGCAATAATCGCGCTTACGCCTTCCCTGTGCGCTGCGTCCAGCATCTGCGGGCTGCTTTTTCTTCCGCGGTCGGGAGAACCGGACATGAAAACAGCGGGCCCCGATTCCGGGGCCCGCTGCATGAGAGGATGCGGAAAATCTTAGTAACCCAGCGACTTGGAGGCTGCGTAGGAGATTTTCAGCGCGTTGGCTTTACGAAGTTCCTGCTTGACGTCGGTGATGATACCCATCTTGGTCGTACCGTCGGCCTTCAGACAGATCGTCATCAGGGCACGGTCGGTTTCGCTGAGCTTGTCGCGCTCGGCGGCGACGAAATCGAGAATGTCCTTCGTCGTCTTGTAGGAGTCGTTGAGCTGGATGCGCGGCGCAGTACCGAACTTCGCCTGCATGGCCAGCGACGGCTGTCCCACATGGATATAACTTACCAGCGACTTCTTTTCGAGTTTCTGAACCTCGGTAGCTTCGGGGAGCTTGTAGCGAACCAGCAGCTCCTGATCGCGCATGGTCGTAGAGACCATGAAGAAGAAGAGGATCATGAAGATCACGTCGGGAAGCGACGCTGTCGAAATGGGGGGCAGACCTTTGTTGCCCTTCTTTTTCATTACTGCCATAATCTTACTTCTTTATAACGCGCGGTTCTGCTTCGGAGATTTTCTGCTGGACAGCTTTGGCGACGATGCTGCGCTGCTCTTCGGGAAGCGCGGACATTTTGTCGCCGAACTTGCGGAGAGCCACCTCGTCGCGGAT
Organism: Alistipes sp.; assembly: GCA_029051915.1. GTDB lineage: Bacteria > Bacteroidota > Bacteroidia > Bacteroidales > Rikenellaceae > Alistipes. Next base: position 4,129 of record JAIDKM010000127.1, read on the forward strand.
CTCGTTGAAAGCGCGGGCCAGCTCGTTCTGCACCATGATATAGGCTTGGTAGCCCGTATCGCGGGTGGTTTGCAGGGAAACCACGCCCATGCTGACGGGATAGACCCACTTGCTGCCGTCGGGAAGGTCGAAGACCTGCTCCTCCTTTTCGGGAAGATCGGGAGCGTCCGTCGGATTGAGGATGAACTCCTTCGTCTTCTCCTTCAGGTTGCGGAGCTCGACATACTCCTGCTTGCCGGGTTGTCCTGCCATGATCTGACCGCTACCGTTGATAAGCACGAGGAACAGGTTGCGCTCCTTGACCTTGACTTCCTCCTGTTGTTGGTCTTCGGGAGGAATCGGGGGAAGCATGCGCGCCAGACCCGTGTCGGTATTCATGGTAGTGGCCACCAGGAAGAAAATCAGCAGCAGGAAGGCAATGTCGGCCATCGAACCGGCGTTGATTTCCTGTACTTTTCTTTTATCCGTTGCCATTTGTTTCGATTATTTGAATGCGCCCCGGATCTCCGTTACGATGGCCGTCAGGAAGGCGGCGACGAAAGCGACGTAGGTTACCAGGATGCTCGTTTCGGTAATGACGGTTTCACCGTGGCCGAAGAACCCGTTGTTCTGGAGGTCGATGATGTTGACCGTGTGGCTTGCCGAGTAGAAGTACGACACGCCGATGACGATCAGGATCAGAGCCAGCGACAAGATGGTTCCCTTGATGCCTGCCGGGTTTTTGACCATTCCGAAGACGGCGCAGAAGATCGCGGCGGCGATGGCGAACACGAAGAGGAAGTATCCCCATATCAGGTTCAGGCCGACCGCCGTCTCCGAGCCGCCGGTAGCTATCGCGTAGATCAGAAGGACCGCCGTGATAGCCATCAGAACGCCCAGCAATATGTTAAGAATCTTTTTCATGATTGCTTGTAGCTAAGGTTGACTGTGATTATTTCTTGTTGTAAGCCGTCAGGATGTCCATCAGCGTGATGGAAGAATCCTCCATATCGTTTACGAGCGAGTCGATCTTCGAAACGATGTAGTTGTAGAACAGCTGAAGAATAACCGCAGCGATAAGACCCATGAGGGTCGTCAGCAGGGCGACCTTGATACCGCCTGCCACGAGCGTCGGGCTGATGTCGCCGGCAGCCTGGATGGCGTCGAACGCGCCGATCATACCTACGACGGTACCCATGAAGCCCAACATCGGCGAGAGGGCGATGAACAGGCCGATCCACGAGAGACCCGACTCCATCTGGCCGGTCTGCACCGAGCCGTAGGATACGACGGCCTTCTCTACGGCGTCGAGACCCTGCTGGTAGCGGTCGAGACCCTGGTAGTAGATCGAGGCGATCGGGCCGCGGGTGTTGCGGCAAACTTCTTTGGCAGCTTCGATACCGCCGTTCTGGAGAGCCTCCTCGACTGCATTGACGAGTTTCTTGGAGTTGATCGTCGAGAGCGACAGGTAGAGGATGCGCTCGATGGCTACGGCCAGACCGATCACCAAGCAGAGCAGCACGGGCAACATCCAGCCCCAGCCGCCTTCGAGGAACTTCTGCATCAGAATGTGGTGCATGCTTTCGCCGGCGACTTCGGTTTCGGCGATGGCGGCGTCAACGGTCTCGGCCGGTTCCAGAACCGCTTCCGTCTCTTCTACAGCGTCGGCTGCTTCCTGAGCGAACGCATTCACGGTGCCCAGCGAGAAGAGGGCTACCGACAGAATCAAAAAAAGTTTTTTCATAGTGGTGTTTGATAAATTGATTTGATTAGGTTGTTCTGTTATTTCGGTTTCAGTTCGTTGTCGTTCCTTATTTTCGTCTTGCAGGTCGTTTTTTCTTTCTTCCGGCACTTCGTTCCGGCCGTTTTTGCTTCGGAGCCGGTCGGCGAGGGTTGTTTCCGCTTGGGGCTTCCGTCGAACGGCGCTTTCGTCCAATCGGCTGTCAATAAGCATCTTATATCGCAAACATACACCTTTCCCGACCCGTTCGCAGGCGGAAAGGAGATATTAGCAGTGCGAAATATAGAAAAAAATTTCGTTTTCTCCAACGGCTCATGCCGTAAATTCTCCTCGCAGGGGTTTGCGGAGCAGGGCCCGGGTCTCTTCTTCGGGGAGCTCCAGTCCCAGTACGTACATCAGTTTGGTAACGGCCGCCTCGGTGGTCATGTCGTAGCCGCAGAGCACGCCGGCTTTCTGGAGCCGCAGGCCTGTTTCGTAGAGTTCCATCGATACCTTGCCACCGCCGCACTGCGTGATGTTGAGGACGATGACTCCGCGGGCGATGGCTTCGCGCAGTACCCGGATGAACCACTCGCTCGTGGGGGCGTTTCCGGCCCCGAAAGTCTCCAGCACCACGGCCCGTATGCCGGGGGCCGAGAGCATGGCGCCGAGGATGCGTTCGTCGAGACCCGGGAATAGTTTGACTACGGCGATTCCGTCGGCCAGCCGTTCGGCGATCCGCAGCTCGCGGCCGGCGGTTTCGGCCGGCCGGAGGATCGCCGGCAGGTTGTAGGCGATGTTGACTCCCACTTCGGCCAGCGGCGGATAATTGTAGGAACGGAATGCGTTGAGTGCTTCGGCGCTGCGCTTGGTCGTGCGGTTGGCCCGGAACAGCCGGTTCTGGAAGTAGAGCGACACTTCGGGAACCGCAGGGCGTCCGTCGATCTTCGTGCCGGCGATTTCGATCGCCGTAATAAGATTCTCGCGGCCGTCGGTGCGCAGCACGCCGATGGGGATCTGGCTGCCGGTGAAGACCACGGGCTTGGCGAGGTTCTCGAACAGGAAGCTCAGGGCCGAGGCGGTGTAGGACATGGTGTCGGTGCCGTGCAGCACGACGAATCCGTCGTATTTGGCGTAGTTGTCGCGGATCAGCCCGGCCAGCGTGAGCCAGTTGGCCGGCGAGACGTTCGACGAGTCGATCACGGGCGACATGGTCTGTACGTCGATGTCGACATTCAGCCGCTTGAGCGAGGGGAACTCGTCGTAGATGGCGCTGAAGTCGAAAGGCACCAGGGCGCCCGTCGCGGCATCGGTCTTCATGCCGATGGTACCGCCCGTATAGACGATCAGAATCGAGGATTTGGAAGCGTTCATATCTCGGTGTTTCGTTAGCACAGGTCGAACATGCGCCGGGCGTTGGCGGTCGTCGCGGCCGCGATCGCTTCGGGAGTCGTATTTTTCAGCTCGGCGATCTTGTCGCAGATGTGGACCACGTAGGCCGATTCGTTGCGCTGGCCGCGATGCGGTGCCGGCGTCAGGTAGGGACAGTCGGTTTCGAGCACCAGGTCGGCGACTTCCATTTCCCGTGCGGTCTCGGCCAGCGAACTCTTTTTGAAAGTAACGACTCCGCCGATGCCGAACAGAAAATCGCCGCAGGCTTTCAGCTTTTCGTATGTTGCGGCATCTTCGCTGAAAGCATGGAATACGCCTCGCAGGCCGCTGCCGCGGAACTCTTCGACGATGGCGATCATTTCGGGCCAGGCGTTGCGCGTGTGCACGGCGATCGGCAGCCCCCATTCGATCGCCAGCCGACATTGGCGGCGGAACGCCTCGGTCTGTTCGTCGCGGAACTTTGCCGACCAGTAGAAGTCGAGTCCGATTTCGCCCACGGCACAGAAGCGTGCGATGCCTTCGGGCGGATTTTTTAGGTATTCTTCGACCGTGTCCAGCTCTTCGTGCCAGCGGGGATTGTCGTTCACGGAAGTGGGGTGCAGCCCCATCATCGGAATGCAGCGGTCGGGATGCCGGCGGCAGAGGTCGAACAGGCGGCCGTGGCTCTGCGAGTCGATGGCCGGAAGCAGCAGCCGGCCGACTCTGGCGTCGACGGCCCGCGCGAAGGCTTCTTCGCGGTCGGTGTCGAACTCGGGTTCGTAGAGGTGGGAATGGGTATCGATTAGCTGCATGCGGCGGAATTTCGTGGAGAACAAAATTAGTAAAAAATTCCGAAGCCCGGATGCCGGAGCTATAATTTCATATACCGGTTGCCGGGGAGCTGGCGGACGGCGCCTGCCAGTTCGAGGCCGAGCAGCAGGGCGGCCAGGGCGCCCGGATCGAGTCCGCTCAGTTCGCGCAGCGTGTCGACCGAAAGAGGATCGGAGGTGCGGAAGCATTCGAGCAGCGAGGTCTCTTCACGCGTGAGGGCCTGCGGTTCGGGCGTTACGCGAAGGATCGCCGGTTCGGTTTCCAGATCCCATCCCATCTCGACGATGATATCTTCGGCCGAGAGCACAAGTTGCGCTTTGCGGTTGCGGATCAGGTGGTTCGTTCCGGAGGACGAGCGGTCGGTGGCGCGTCCCGGGACGGCCATTACCGTGCGGTCGTATTCGTCGGCGAAGCGGGCCGTGATGAGGGAGCCTCCGCCGTCGGGCGACTCGACGATCACGCATCCGGCGCCCAGGGCGGCGATGATCCGGTTGCGGGCAAGGTAAGCGGTTCCGTTCTGACGGGTTTGGCTGTGCAGTTCGGTGAGGAGGGCTCCTCCGTGGTCGAGCATGTCGCGGGCGACGGCCGTGTGCTGGGCCGGAACGATCCCGGGCAGTGCACAGGGCAGCACGGATACGGTGGGTATTCCGGAGACCAGCGCCGCACGATGGGCTGCGATGTCGATGCCGAAAGCCAGGCCGCTGACGATCGTCAGATGCGGTACGCGTTCGGCCAGCCGGCAGACCAGCTTGTTGCACATGTTGAGTCCGTAGGAGGTCATGTCGCGCGTGCCGACGACCGTAAGGCTGCGGGCCGCCAGTGCCTGGGGATCGCCTTTTACGTAGATGACATGCGGGTAATCGGGAATCTCGCGCAGCAGGGCCGGATAGTCGGGATCGGTCGAGGCGATGGCTTTGATGTCATGTTTCCGGCAGTGTCTGATCTCTTTTTCCGCGGCTGCGAAACCCGCTCGCCGGAGAATCTGCCGCGCCGGTTCGGGTCGCAGCTCCGCTTGTCCGATCAGTTCGTCTTCCGTTGCCGCGAAGATGCGTTCCGCCGTGCCGAAGCACTCCAGCAGATGCACCGCTCCTTTCACTCCGATTCCCGGAGTCATCTGCAGGGCAATGTCTTCGACAGTCATGGCAGTAGTTTTCGCTTGTTTATACAAAGGTATGATTTTCCGGGGAAATGCAATCGTTCCGTCAATATAAATAGGTCGTCGGGAAGGATTTATTTCATAAAAAGGCGAAAGTTAAGCCGAAGTTTTGCTTTTTGCAGAATTGTGTTTATATTTGCACTCCCGATGTGCCGGGGCGATCTCCGGATTCGTCGCACGGGAAATTCTTTTGGTCTGATGGCCGAGTGGCTAGGCAAAGGTCTGCAAAACCTTGTACAGCGGTTCGAATCCGCTTCAGACCTCACAGAAACAGCGTTACAGATTCTGTAACGCTGTTTTCTTTTTGTCCTCTCCGCCGATTCCGGGGGCAGGCGGGGGATTACACCCGTCGGACGGAGGCGCTGACGATGAACTGCGTGGGGAGCTTGATGGTGGTATTCGTGTCGGACTGTCCGTCGATCTTGCTCATCAGAATCTTGATGGCGAGCGTTCCCATGTTGTTGATCGGCTGGCTGACATGGGTAACGGCCGGGTCGAGCAGGTCGAGGTACGACGAGTTGTCGAACGACACGATGGAGATGTCGTCGGGGATGCGGAGCCCCGATTCACGGACGGCCTTGATCGCGCCCAGCAGAATCGTGTTGCTCATAGCGAATATGGCCGTGGGGCGCTCGCCCGAGTTGAGCGCCAGCTTGGTCTCAAGATACCCGTTGTCGGCCGAGAAGCTCGTGCCTCGTACCATCGCGCGGTCGCCGAGCCCGGCGTCGTGCAGAACGTTCAGATAGCCTTTGACCCGTTCCTTGACGGGCGAGGAGTGCAGGTTGCCGCGGATGCAAAGGATGTCGCGGTGGCCGCAGGCGACCAGGTAGCGAACCGCTTCGACGCTGCCTTGATAGTTGTCGCTGCAGACGTACGAGAGTTCGGAGTTGTCGTAGTGGCGGTCGATCAGCACCACCGGCGTCGCGGCATTCACGCTTTCGAGCAGCGAGGGATCGTTGCCGCAGGGCACCGCAATGATGCCGTCGACCTTGTGCGAGAGCAGCGACCGGATGCCTTCCTGTTCGTCGGCTTCGTTTTCGACCGAGTCTACTATAATTATGGTATATCGCCAGCGTTTGGCTTCGGCCGTAACGACCGAGGCGATCATGGCGAAATAGGGGTTTTCGATGCAGGGAATGACCAGGCCGATGGTGTGCGTCCGGTTCGTGCGCAAACCTTTCGCCAGAAGACTCGGCGTATATCCGCATCTTTTGGCTTCCGTTTCGATCAGTTCGATGGTTTTGGGGCTTATGCGATAGTTCGCCGCCTGGCCGCTCAGCACGCGCGACACGGTCGATACCGAGAAACCTGTGCGCTGCGACAGACTGATGATCGTCTCCCTCTTCATGTCTTCCTTTATTCGCCTGTTTTTTAGTAATTCTCTACAAAATTAGAAATTTTTTCGACAAAAACCTCGACTTTTTGTTGCACTTCTGGTTTTTATGAATATATTTGCACAAACGTTTGTGCTCAACGAGAGCCGAAGTATAACGTCGATCTGACATTCAAAACACTGCGCAAATGAACAAAATAGTCGTTTTAGGCAGCTCCAACACCGATCTGGTGGTGAAAACGGGCAGAATGCCGCTGCCGGGCGAAACCCTGCTCGGCGACAAATTCATGATGACGGCCGGCGGCAAGGGTGCCAACCAGGCCGTGGCGGTCGCCCGTCTCGGCGACGGGGTAACCTTCATCGCCAAAGTGGGCCGCGACCTGTTCGGCGACGGGGCCGTGGCCGGTTACGAAAAGGAGGGCATCGATACCCGCACCATCCTGCGCGACGATACGGCTCCGTCGGGCACTGCGCTCATCACCGTGGATGCGCAGGGCGAAAACAGCATCGTCGTGGTGCCGGGAGCCAACAACAACCTCTCGAAAGCCGATGTCGATGCGTTGCATCAGGAGATCGAGTCGGCGCAGTATCTGTTGATGCAGCTCGAAACACCCGTCGAAGTGGTGGCGCATGCCGCCGAAATCGCTCGTCGGGCCGGCGTGCGGGTGATCCTCAATCCCGCGCCCGCTGCCGAGTTGCCCGCCAGTCTGCTGGCCGGACTCTATATCATAACGCCCAACCGCACCGAGGGCGAGATGCTCACCGGAATCGAGATCACGGATTGGGAGAGCGCCGAGCGGGCCGCACAGGCGTTGATCGATCGGGGCGTGGCCAACGTCGTCATCACGCTCGGTTCGCAGGGCGCACTGGTCTGCGACGGCCGGACTTTCGAGCGCATTCCGGCTCAGAAGGTTACGGCTACGGATACGACCGCTGCCGGCGATACCTTCAACGGCGCCATGTGCGTGGCTCTCTCCGAGGGTGCCACCCTGTCCGATGCCGTCCGCTTCGCTTCGCGCGCTTCGGCCATCGCCGTAACGCGTCTGGGCGCACAGGCTTCGATTCCGTTCCGGGCTGAGCTGGAGACCGTAAAATGAACTTCGCCGGCTGCGCCTTCCGAAGGCTGCGGCCGCACTGAATAGCCAAACCTAACAACAAACTACTTATATGAAGCGTTTTTTACACAGAGTTCTCGTCGCAGTCGCGGTCGTCGTCTCCACGGTGCTGGCTTCGTCTGCGCAGAACCGCACGGTTACGGGTACGGTAACCGACGCCCGAAGCGGAGAGCCGCTCGTAGGAGTTTCGGTAACGGTCAAAAATACCACGCGCGGCGTTACGACCGGCACGGACGGATCCTACAGCTTGCTGCTCCCCCCCCCGGCGGAGGATGCCGTTCTGCAGTTCAATTATTTAGGTTATAATTCGGTCGAGGAGCCGGTCGGCGTACGTTCTGCGGTCGACGTGCGCATGGCCGAGGAGAGCCGTTCGATGGACGCCGTGGTGGTCATCGGCTACGGCACGGCTACCAAAAAGGAACTGACCGGATCGGTCGCAAGCCTCGGCAGCGAGGACATGAACGTCGGGTCGTTCACTTCTGCGGCCGGACTCCTGCAGGGCAAGGTCGCAGGTCTGAGCGTTACCAATCCCAGCGGAGGCGATCCGAGCGCTTCGTTCGAGATCATGCTCCGTGGTACCAATACGTTGGCCGCAGGCCAGGGGCCCCTGGTCATCATCGACGGCGTCGTGGGCGCCGACATCCGCAACATCAACTTCCAGGAGGTCGAGAGCATCGACGTGCTCAAGGACGGTTCGGCCGCGGCCATCTACGGTACGCGCGGTACGAACGGCGTGGTCATCATCACCACCAAACGCGCCCGCAAGGGTTCCACGTCGGTTGAATACGACGGGCAGGTGAGCGTGCAGAGCATTCTGAACCGCGCCCAACCCATGTCGGCCCGCGAGTTCGAATATACGATCAACAACTACGCTCCCTCCAACGCCGGGTCGCTCTACGGATACGATACCGACTGGTTCGACGCAATCACCCGCACGCCCGTCAGCCACAAGCACAGCATCGCCGTCTCGGGCGGTTCGGAGACTTTCTCGCATCGTACGATCATCAACGTCGAGCAGAACCAGGGCGTGCAGCGTCGCAACAAGGCGAACAAATATCTCTTCAAGACCAACATCCGCCAGTCGGTGCTCGACGGGTGGCTGGATCTCGACTACAACGCCTTCTACGCGCGTCGCGATGCCCAGCCGGCCAACTACGACGCTTTCCGGCAGGCATTCTTCCATAATCCCACCGAACCCGTCTACGATCCGACGAACAAGGAGTCGGGCGGTTACAGCCGCACGATCGGTATGGATTATTTCAATCCCGTGGCGATGATCGACGAGCGAACGGAGACCAACACCTCCGACGACCTCGGCGCAAACGTTCGCGCGTCGCTCAATATCCTTCCGGTCAAGGGTCTCAAGTGGGATAACTTCTTCTCCTACAACATGCAGCGTTACGAGTCGCGGAGTTATTCGACCCGTTATTATCCGTCGTTGATCGGTACCGACGGCCGCGCTTCGATCTACAACTCCTACACCAACGACGTCCAGTGGGAGAGTACGCTCAACTACATGCGTTCGTTCGGCAAGCACACCGTGCAGGCCTTGCTGGGCTACACCTATCAGTGGGGCATGAACCAGTACTCCAGCATGGCCAACGAGGGCTTCGACAACGACCTCTTCGGCACGGACAATATCGGCGCCGGTTCGGCTTTGCAGCAGGGTACGGGCAGCATGGAGTCGCACAAGGAGGCCAACAAGTACATCGCTTTCTTCGGGCGCATCATGTACAACTACGACGACCGTTATCTGGTTTCGGCGTCGCTCCGGCGCGACGGTTCGTCGCGTTTCGGCTCCGATCACAAGTGGGGTTGGTTCCCTGCGGTGTCGGTCGGTTGGCGGCTCTCGAACGAAGGGTTCCTGCGCGACGTCGCATGGCTCGACGAGCTGAAGATCCGCGCAGGCTACGGCGTTACGGGCAACCAGGACTTCGACAACTACCGTTCGTTGCTCCTGATGCGGGCCAAAGGCCATTTCTACAACAACGGCAAGTGGCAGAATACCTATTCGCCCAAGAGCAACGCCAATCCCGATCTGGGTTGGGAGAAGAAGGCCGAATGGAACGTCGGCGTCGACTTCTCGTTCTGGAACGGACGCCTGTCGGGTGCCGTCGACTACTACCTGCGCCGCACCACCGATCTGTTGTACGAGTACGACGTGCCGGTTCCTCCGTATGCCTACAACGTCTTCTTCACCAACGTGGGCGAGGTGCAGAACCAGGGTGTCGAGCTGACGTTGGCCGCCATTCCCGTCATGACGCGTAATTTCCGGTGGACGACCAACCTCACGCTGGCCCACAACACCAACAAGCTCGTGAAGTTCACCAACGAGGAGTTCAAGAACCAGGAGTACAAGATCGGTTGGCTCAATACGCCGGTAGGCGTCTACTGCCAGCGCCTGATCGAGGGTCAGAGCCTCGGATCGTTCTACGGCCCCGTCTGGGAGGGCGTGGATCCCGCCACCGGCAAGGACAAGCTCAAGGGCGCCATCGCCGGGTCGGTGGCCGAAAGCAAGTGGGAGTACCTCGGTACGGCCTATCCCGACGTAACGTTGGGCTGGAGCAACACGTTCGCCTACCGCAACTGGGATCTGAGCTTCACGCTCCGCGCATCGATCGGCGGCAAGGTCTTCAACAACATGCGCGCCGAGTTCGAGAACATCAACGGCATCGGTCTGCGCAACATCATGGCTTCGTGGCTTGACGATCCTTCGTTCACGGGTCAGGTAACCTATTCGTCCAAGTACCTCGAAGATGCCTCCTACCTCAAGTTGGACAACATCTCGCTGGGTTATACCATTCCGTTCAAGCCCACCAGCAAGATCAGTCGTATGAAGCTCTACTTCGCGGCCCAGAACCTCCTTTGCCTGACAGGTTATTCGGGCGTCGATCCCGAGGTTTCGCTCATGGGTCTCACGCCCGGTATCGAGAGTCCGCGCTACTATCCGCGCACGCGTGAATTCACCTTCGGTATCAACCTCAAATTCTAACGCATCATCATGAAAGCCATCTATAAAATCGCGCTTCTGTCGTTCTCCGTGCTGGCCGCCGCCTGCACCGATCTCGACGAAAAGGTCTACTCCGACATCCAGAAAAAGGATTTCTTCACCTCCGAGGAGTCGCTGCGCATCTACGCGGCCCGCGCCTACAACATGTTGCAGGCCTACGGTTCGGAGCAGAGTCTCTGGACGCTCAACATCCAGGTCGGCGACGAGCTGGCCGCCCCCAAGAACTGCGTCAACGACTGGGTCGATACGCGCTATGCCGAGTTGCAGCGCCATACCTATTCCGTCTCCAACAAGTTGGTGCGCATGGGCTGGGATTATTGCTTTGACGGCATCGCGGCTTGCAACGACGTGTTGTACGAGATCGAGCAGTCGTCGCTGGAGTTCGAGGGCAAGTACAAGATTCTCGCCGAGGTGCGTCTCTTGCGCGACTACCTCTACATCCAGGCGATCGACGGTTGGGGCAACGTGCCTTTCTCGGTCGATGCTTCGGATACGGGTTATCCCGTGCAGAAGGATCGTGAGTACGTCTTCGAGTTCGTCGAGCGCGAGATCCTCGACAACATCGAGTACCTCGAGGAGGTTCCTTCCGGCGCCAACTACGGCCACGTTACGCAGGGCATGGCCTATACGTTGCTGGCCAAAATGTACCTCAACGCCGAAAAGTGGATCGGCAAGGCCATGTGGGCCGAGGCCGAGAAGACTTGCCTGGCGGTGATGGACGCCGGCCACTACCGCATCGAGCCCGATTATTCGACCAATTTCGCGGTCAACAACGAGGCTTCGCGCGAGAATATCTTCGTCATTCCCTACAGCACGATCTACACCGAGTCCGACCACAACGACTTCGTGCTCTTCATCCTCACGCTCACCCAGCAGCTGTGCAAGTTGTCCAAGATTCCCGCCGCCGGCTGGGCCG
>JAIDKM010000128.1 GCA_029051915.1 Alistipes sp.
ACTCTACGCCGTCCACCTCGAAGTACATCGGGCGCCAGCGGTAGGGACAGGCGTGCGGGCCGGCTCCCAGATCGGTCGTCATGTCCATCGGCGTGCCTTCGTAGTGGTCGCGCATGCAGTCGAACACCTTCTTGGGGCTCACTTTTTCGCAGGGCTTCACCCACAGGGGCATCTTGTTCGCCGGGTTGTGGCCCAGCGCATAGTCCGTGTAGGCGTCCATGCCGTCGGCCACCGTGCGGAAGAAGGCCCATACGCGGGCTTCGCAGCCGCGCAGCGCTCCGAAGTCGGCCGGGGCGTAGGCATCCGAGAAGCTGAATTCTTCGTCCGGGCCGGCGTAGTAGCCTTTTTCGCGGGCGAAGTCGATCACATCCGGAGCATAGAGACAGTTCTCCGGGTCGTCTTGCGGGAAGGTCGTGATGCGGGCTTGGTTCGCGTGGGCCGATACATAGCCGTCCGGTATCCGGCGCGCCACCCAGACGATGCCTTTGCGGGCGTTGCCGCCCTGGCCGTCGTCTTCGTAGCCTTTGCCTATGAGTTCCATGATCCATGCTTCGTCCGGATCGGCTATCGAGAACGACTCGCCCGACGAGGCATAGCCGTACGTGTTCGCCAAGTCGGCAATCACGCCTATCGCTTCGCGCGCCGTTTTGGCCCGTTGCAGCGTGATGTAGATCAGCGAGCCGTAGTCGATCCGGCCCGTCGGGTCTTCCAGTTCATGACGGCCGCCGTAGGTCGTCTCGCCGATGATGAGCGAGTGTTCGTTCATGTTGCCCACCGTCGACCACGTCTCGGCCGGCTGCGGGATGTCGGTCAGGTAGCGGCCCGTGTCCCATTCGTATACGGGCAGCAGGGTTCCCGGCTTGTGGCGGCCGCCCGGCGTATGATAGAGCGCGCCGTAGAGGCCGTGCGAGTCGGCGGCATAGGAGACCATCACGGAGCCGTCGGTCGAGGCTCCTTTCGTTACGATGAAGTTGGTGCAGGCTCGTCCCGTTCCCGTCGTCAGGAAGGCCGCCGCCAGCAGTACATAGAGTCTTTTCATGTTCGGCAGATTGATTTTCTACGATCTACAAATATATGTAAATAGTTGGCAATTCGCAATCCGTTTTTGTTTTTTGTCCGATTTTTGTCTACTTTTACCCGGATAAATTTCACTTCGTCATGTTGGAAATCGCCTGCAATCTTTCGCGTGTCAGGGCGTCGCTTCCCGAGGGTACGACGCTCGTCGCCGTTTCGAAGACCCACCCCGTCGAGGCTATCCGCGAAGCGTTCGACGCCGGCCACCGCATTTTCGGCGAGAGCCGGCCGCAGGAGCTTTGCGCCAAGCACGAGGCTTTGCCCGCGGAGATCGAGTGGCACATGATCGGGCACCTGCAGACCAACAAGGTCAAGTACATCGCTCCGTTCGTCAGGATGATCCAGTCGGTCGACAGCGCACGCCTGGCCGAGACCATCCAGCGCGAGGCCGCCAAATGCGGCCGCACGATCGACATCTTGCTGGAGATCCACGTCGCACAGGAGACAACCAAAAGCGGCTGGGACGTCGGCGAGTTGAAGCGTTACCTCGATTCGGCGCCTTTTCGCGAGATGCCCAACGTGTGCGTCCGCGGCGTCATGGGCATCGCCACCAATACCGATGACGAAACGACCGTCCGCCGCGACTTCAGCGAGTTGAAGCGTTGCTTCGACTTGTTCCGGCCTTACTTCGGCGCCCGGTTCGACACCCTCTCGATGGGCATGTCGCACGATTATCCGTTGGCCGTCGAGTGCGGCGCTACGATGGTTCGCGTCGGGTCGTCGATCTTCGGCGAGCGGGACTACGGGGAATAGCCTCCCGTTATAGTTATAAAAAAGGACGGAATCGGTTCCGTCCTTTTTTTCGTTTTTCGGCCGCTTCGCGCGCCCTTGCTTTCGCACACCCGGCCCTTTCGTTCCGCCCTCTCCGCGCGCCCTTGCTTTCGCACGCCGTTCGTTCTCTTGTTTCTTTGCACGCCCGGCCCTTTCATTCCTCCGCACGCCCTTGCTTTTGCACGCCGTTCGTTCTCTCGTTCCTCCGCACACC
>JAIDKM010000129.1 GCA_029051915.1 Alistipes sp.
CAGCCGAAGGAAAAAGGATTTCGCAAACATGGATCTACTCTGCGGGGGTCAGTTTCACAATTTTGCACGAATGGGGTTCGAGCCGGACATTCAGCCTGTCGGCCTCGCCCTCATCGGCATGCTTCCACAAGTCGCGCACCTTCATGCGGCCGCGGATGCCCAGCCGCGAGAAATCGACGGAACGGGTTCGCGCATCGCCTTCGCGATTGAAGAGTCCGACGATCCAACTGCCGTCGGACATCTGCCCGTACCAGATCTGGTTCTCCTCGTCCCATAAGTTGCCGCGATCACCCAGCGGCTTGCCGACGAATCCGTCCTTGGGCAGAGCGAGGATCTCCTCGTTCTGGTAGAACTTCAGCCGGTCGCCGATGGTGTTGTACTGATCGGCAACGGTAACGGGGCCGCCGCAGATGGCGTTGAGCGAGATGGAGACCTCGCATTCCGAATCGGAAGCAAGCGTATTGAGGCGGATGAAGTCGCCGTCGGGAATCGCCTTACCGCGGCCGGTCTTGTGCGACCAATGCACATAGCCGTCGAACTGGTTATGGCAGCAGGGCCAGCCGTCGTAGACCCGGCCGCGCTCCCGGCCCGACACGTGGTCCCACCCGCCGTCGAACGTATCGGCCACGACACGGTACATGTTGCAATACTGCAACTCCAGCTCGCCGTTGTCGTAGAGGTTGGGCATGACGATCGAGGTAAAGACCCCGTATTTCGCAGCCGACTCGTGGATGTACTGCAAAGCAAGCTTGTAGTTCTCGCGACCGTAACCCTTGCCGGTCATGTCGCCGGCACCGTTGGCACCCTCGAACAGGCACATGAAGTCCATGCGGATGTACTCGACGCCGAGGCTCTTATAATACTTGAAGAAACCGTCGATATACTCCCGGGCACCGCGGTGGCTCGGCACGACCCATCCGAACACATCGTCGGCTCCCGGATACAGCACGACATCCCGGTCGAGCGCATCGTTGTAGCGCAGACTGCCGAAAGTGATGTTCGTACCCTCGACC
>JAIDKM010000013.1 GCA_029051915.1 Alistipes sp.
TACCGCAAGATCGCACGAGTGAATACGGGCGGCTTGAGCGGCAAGGGCATGACGGACGGCGGTTCGCTGATCCGTCCCGAGGCTACGGGCTTCGGCGCCGTCTACTTCTTGCGGCAGATGCTCGAGAAGGCCGGCATGGAGATCAAGGGCCAGACCATCGCCATCTCGGGCTTCGGCAACGTGGCCTGGGGTGCCGCCACCAAAGCCACCGAACTCGGCGCCAAGGTCGTTACGATCTCCGGCCCCGACGGATATATCTACGATCCCGCCGGCCTCGATGCCGAGAAGATCGCCTACATGCTCGAACTGCGCGCTTCGAACAACGACGTCGTGGCTCCCTACGCCGATAAGTTCCCCGGTTCGAAGTTCATCGCGGGCCGCAAGCCCTGGGAGGTCAAGGTCGACATCGCCATGCCTTGCGCCACGCAGAACGAGCTCGACGGCGAGGATGCCAAAACGTTGTTGGCCAACGGCGTGAAGATCGTCGCCGAGGTCTCGAACATGGGTTGCCGTCCCGAGGCGATCGACGCGTTCATCGCTGCGAAAATCCCCTACGGCCCGGGCAAGGCCGTGAACGCCGGCGGCGTCGCTACGTCGGGTCTCGAAATGACGCAGAATTCGCAGAAACTCAACTGGACGGCCGAGGAGGTCGACGCCAAGCTGCACCAGATCATGTCGTCGATCCACGGCGCCTGCCTCGAATACGGCACCGAGCAGGACGGCTACATCAACTACATGAAGGGCGCCAACATCGCCGGCTTCATGAAGGTCGCCAAGTCGATGGTCGAGCAGGGTATCTTGTAGCTCCTTTCCGTCGAATGAACAGAGACACCCGGCCGCTCGGCCGGGTGTTTTTCGTCTCTGCTTTCATCAGAACAGCATGCCGACTTCCATGCCGAAAGTCAGTTTGTGGAGCCACTCTTCGGAACCCCTCAATACGGGCGACACAAGATCGTAGTCGGCAGAAAAGCGTACTCCGAAATTCGCAGCATAGCCGTTGCGCAGTTCACGGAAATCGCGGTCGCAGAAGCTCATGGCCGCTCCGCCGATAACCAGCGGAACCGCAACAAGCGCCATCCGGCCGCGCCCGAGGCTGTCGCGTTCATAGGCGCAGGAGGAGCCCGGCAGCAGCGAACAGAGCACCGGGAGCCAGAAAAGAAGGTTCTTCATCGATTCGGATTCATCGTTTCTCGGGCAAAAAAAGCGTGGAACACTTCGCACGATCCACTGATGAGGTCTTGGCGTACCCGGTGTAGAGAACGATACGAATGCCCACGCCGAAAAACGACGCGAGCATCAACCTTGCTGCTCCTACACCTCAAAACCGCCAAGTTTCATCAGTAAGAAAGTAAAGCCGAGGCGCAGTATCTTCGGCACCAGCCAAAGTACGAATAAGCCTCGGCAAAAATTTGCCAAGGCTTCGGCTAAGAGTCCGGGTTCACGAGCGCCTCACCGCCCTCACCGCTTCTCCGCCCCAGGCCAGCAGCGACGTCGCGCCGATCACGGCCGCCCATTCGCGCCACGACAGGGGTTCCGTCCGGAAAACTTCGCCGCCCAGTTCTACGATCGCCACCTGCCCGACTCCGATCGCCAGCAGGATCAGGAAGAATTCGCGGCAGCCTTTCACCGAGGCGAATACCGAACGGCGGGTCTCGAATCCCCGGGCGTTGAACATGTTCCAGAATTGCATGAAGACGAATACCGAAAAGAAGATCGTCAGTTGCCGCACCGTCAGCCCCGTGTCTCCGGCGTTCCACCACGCCAGCAGCCCCAGCAGTACGCCGATCATGATTCCGCCGCAGACAAGGATCGTCCGGGCCATCGCCGGCGTGATGATGAATTCGTCGCGCGGGCGCGGCCGGTCGGCCATCACTTCGGCGTTGGGCGGCAGCGAGGCCATCGCCATCGCCGCAAAAGTGTCCATGATGATGTTGACCCACAGGATCTGCACTACCGTAAGAGGCATCTCCGTCCCGAAGATCGCTCCGAACAGACAGACTACGATCGCCGCCAGGTTGATCGTCAGTTGAAACAGCACGAAGCGTTGGATGTTGCGGTAGAGCGAGCGGCCCCACATCACGGCCGTCGCGATCGACGAAAACGAGTCGTCCAGCAGCGTGATATCCGAGGCTTCCTTGGCCACCGAGGTTCCCGAGCCCATCGAGAGTCCTACATGGGCAAAGTTGAGTGCCGGAGCATCGTTCGTCCCGTCGCCCGTTACCGCCACTACTTCGCCCGTTCGTTGCAGCAGGCGCACCAGGCGTTGTTTGTCCAGCGGGCGCGCCCGCGACAGGATCTTCAGCTCTCCCACCCGGGCAAGCAGGTCGTCGTCGCTCGCCGCCGCAAATTCCGTTCCCGTCATGCGGTTGCGGTCGTCGTCCGTCGCATCGTCCCACAGGCCGATCTGACGGGCTATTTCGCAGGCCGTCGCCGAAGTGTCGCCCGTTACGATCTTCACCGCAATGCCGGCCCGCAAGCAGCTCCGCACAGCTTCCGGCACCTCCTCGCGCACCGGATCGGCGATCGCCGCCACGGCCGAGAAGCGTAGCCCGCCGCGCGCCACCGCTTCTTCGCAGGTCGCCGCATCGGTCTCGGCCCACGCCACGGCCAGCGTCCGCATCGCCCGGCTCTGGAGATCGACCAGACGGGCGTTCACCTGCGCATCCCGACCGTCCGCCGAGCACAGCGCCCGCACGATCTCCGGAGCTCCCTTCACGCACACCAACCGGCGGCCGGATACTCCGCTGCGGATGATCGTCGCCATATATTTGCGTTCGGTCGAGAAGGTCAGACGCTCGATAATCTCCGCCCCGGCCCGCAGTGATTCATAGTCGAAGCCTTCTTCGCGCAGCCATACAAGCAGCGCCCCTTCGGTCGGGTTTCCAAGAATCCTCCCCTCGGCATCCAGAAAGGCCGTGGAGTTCGCCGCCACAACTTCGGCGAAATCACGTTCCGGCAGTTCATCGTAGCGTTCCAGTTCCCGCACCCGCATGCGGTTTTGCGTCAGCGTGCCGGTCTTGTCGGTGCAGATCACCGTTACGGCGCCCATCGTCTCGCAGGCGTGCATCCGGCGCACCAGGTTGTTCGTCCGCAGCATCCGGCGCATCGACATCGCCAGCGAAAGGGTGATGCTCATCGGCAGCCCCTCGGGTACGGCCATCACGATGATCGCTACCGACACCATGAACAGATGAAGTACTTGTTGCGAAATCGTCAGCCAGTCGTTGTGCAGCAGGTCGCCCGCCAGGAGGGCCTTGCCCAGCATGATGCAGAAGATCGCCACGGCCAGCGCTATTCCGGCCCGGCCGATCAGCCGCGAGAGCCTCTCCAGCTGGCGGTCCAGCGGCGTCGGTTCGTCCGACTGCACGGTCGCCTGCTCCGTTACGCGTCCCGCTTCGGTCCGGTCGCCCACGGCCGTTACCACCATGCGGCCGTAGCCGTCGGCGACTACCGTGCCGCGCAGCACCCGGTTCGAAGGATAGGTCGCTTCCGGGTCGAAGCACGCTTCGTCGACCGTCTTGTCCGCTTCGGGCTCTCCCGTCAGGGTCGATTCGTCCACCTTGAGCGACACCGCCTCGACCAGTTCCCCGTCGGCCGGCACCGTCTCGCCGCTCTCGATCACAAGCAGGTCGCCCACGACCACCTCACGGCGCGGAATCGAGCACATCGTGCCTCCGCGCATCGCCTTGACCGGCACGTCGTCGTTGACCTTGTTCAGACGCCGGAAGCGCCGCCGGGCGTCCCATTCGAAAGCAAAACCCACGCACGTCGCCAGCACGATCGCACAAAGAATGCCCGCCGATTCCGTAAAATCGCGGTGTACGCACCCGATCGCCAGCGACAGCACAGCCGCCACGGACAATACCTTGATGATCGGGTCGCGGAATTTTTCCAGGAGCAGTTTCCACGGCGACTCTTCGCGCGGCGGGGCAATGACATTTTCGCCGTACCGCCGACGGCTCTCGGCAACTTCGGCGGCGGACAATCCGGCAGGATCGAAACGAATCATAACGGGATCAGCTGGCTTGCAGCGGGAACTGCCGCGACGAGGCATCGAGCCGCACGGCGATGAACAACAAAATGGTGAAGGCGATCAGCGACGAGCCGCCGTAACTCATATAGGGAAGCGGAATACCCATCACAGGCATCAGCCCGATGGTCATGCCGACGTTCACCAGCACATGGAACAGCAGAATCGATGCCACACAGTAGCAGTAGATGCGGCCGAAAGGTTCCTGTTGGTACTCGCCCATGCGCATAAGCCTGAGAATCAGCAGGCACAGCAGCAGCAGCACGAATGCCGAGCCCAGAAATCCCCACTCTTCGCCTACCGTGCAGGAAATGAAGTCGGTATGTCGCTCGGGGACGAATCCGTATTTGATCTGCGTGCCTTGCAGGAATCCCTTGCCGACCCAGCCGCCCGAGCCGATCGCGATCTTCGACTGGTTGACGTTGTAGTCGATGCCCCGCGGGTCGCTGATGATGCCCAGGAAGCTCAGGATGCGATCTTTCTGATGGGGTTTGAGTACCGAGTTGAAAATATAGTCGGTCGTCGAGAGGAAGATCATCGAGCCGATGAAAAGTCCCACCGGCAGGAAGATGCTGCGCAGGTTCGTACGATAGGCATAGGCCGCCACCGCAACGAACGAGAGGAGGGTTACGGCCAGCAGCGCCCCGTAGAAGGTTACCGCCCCCGGGGCGATGAAGTACATCGTCCAGTAGAAGAGCAGGCTCGCCAGCGCCAGCATCGCCAGATAGATGATGCGCGAGCGCCATTCGCCGCTGATCGTCGCCTCGGCGAACGTGCAGAGCACGATCAGCAGCACCAGCAGGGTCGCCGGCGAAAGGAGGAACGAGGCGATGAAAAGTCCCGCCACCAGCAGAATCGGGATGCAGAGCCACCGGTTCAGCCCTTCGCGGTAGAGCACGAACAGGAACGAGCACAGCACGATGCCCGATCCCGTATCGTTCTGCAGCACGATGATTATCAGCGGCATGCAGATGACCAGGCCGACTTTCAGCAGGTCGTGGGGTTTGTTTATCGAGAACGAGTAGGAGCTCATCACTCGGGCGAGGGCCAGCGCCGTGGCGATCTTCACGAACTCGACGGGCTGCACCCGGAACGATCCGAATTCGAACCACGCTTTGGCTCCGTTGACTTCCTTGCCGAAGAAGAGGGCCGCCACCAGCACCGCCAATCCCGCAAAGTAGGCCGGGTAGGCCAGCATGTGGATCAGGCGCTTGTCCAGCAGCAGCACGACCAGCGCCGCGACCCACGCCACCCCGATCCACACCAGTTGCTTCATGTAGAAGTGCGACATCGCGAAAACGTTGACCGAGTTTTCGTTGTACGAGGCCGAGAAGATCGATACGGCCCCCGTTACCACGATCGCCGCATAGAGCAGCACCGTCCAAAGGTCGACCCATCCGAAGATCCGGTTATAGCGTTCAGCGATCATACGAAGGATAGTAGATGTTCATGTTTTTGATCCGCTCCAGCAGTTCGGGACGGCGGATCGTGTCCGTCAGGTAGAACTCTTCCAGCAGGCTGGCGATCGGCAGGGCCGCCGAGGCTCCGTATCCGCCGTTCTCCACATAGACCGAGATGGCGATCTTGGGGTTGTTCCGCGGCGCAAAGGAGAGGAAGGTCGAGTGGTCTTTGCCGTGGGGATTCTGGGCCGTACCGGTCTTGCCGCAGACGTCCCACCCTTCCAGATAGGCGTCCGTCGAGGTTCCGGCCACGTTCACGCCGCGCCACATGCCGTCGACGATGGGTTCGAAATAGCGGGGTTCGACCATCGTGTAGTGGCGTTCGTAGAAGCGGGCGTCGAGCGAGTCGCGGCCTTCGATCTCCTTGACAATGTGTGGGATGTAGTAGTAGCCTCGGTTGGCGACGATCGCCGCCAGGTTGGCCAGCTGCAGGGGCGTGCAGCCCAGCTCGCCCTGACCGATCGAAAGCGAGAGCAGCGTGAGCGAGTTCCACGAGCGGCGGTAGCGCTTGTCGTAGAACTCTTGGTCGGGAACATAGCCGCTGCCTTCGTCCAGAAAGTCCGAGCCTAACTTGCGGCCGAATCCGAAGCTCGATACATATTTCTTCCACACTTCGAATCCTTCGCGCACTCCTCCGTAGCGGGAGTTGTCCAGAATGTCTCGGAATACATAGCAGAAATAGGCGTTGCACGACGTCGCCACCGCATAGCGCAGATCCAGCGGCGACGAATGCGCGTGGCAGGCCATCCGTTGACGGCCCACTTGATAGCCCATGTGGCATTCGTGCAGGTCGGAGGGGCGCAGCACTCCTTCTTGCAGGCCGATCAGCCCCTGCACTACCTTGAACGTCGAGCCCGGAGGGTACTTGGCTTTCACCGCCCGGTTGAAGAGCGGACGGCGTTTGTTGCGCAGCATGCGCATGTAGTTGTTTCCGCGTTCGCGTCCCACCAGTTCGTCCGGATCGTAGCTCGGCGAGGAGACCATCATCAGGATCTCGCCCGTCGCCGGGTCGATGGCTACGGCGGCCCCGACTTTGCCGTGCATAAGTTCTTCGCCGAGCAGTTGCAGACGGGTGTCGATCGTGCTGACAATGTAGCGGCCCGGCTCGGGCAGCGAGTCGTAGCGGCCGTCCAGATAAGAACCCTTGATCTCTCCGTGGGTGTCGATTTCTTGAATCTTGACTCCCTTGTTGCCTCGGAGCACCGTTTCGTAGGCCGATTCCACGCCCGTCATGCCTACGTAGTCGCCCGGTTGATAGTAGGGATGGCGTTTCAGATACTCCGCCGTTACTTCGCTCACGAATCCCAGCAGGTTGCCGCCCACCTTGCTCGGATAGCGGCGTACCGTACGATAGACCGTGTAGAATCCGTGGAAGTTGCATTCATCGAAGCGCAGCTTGGCTTCTTTGGAGATGTAGCTCGTTACCAGGCGCGGCGCACGCGGGCGCACCCGCGCATTGGCCAGTTCGCGCCGCAGTTTCTCATACGAGAGGCCCAGCACTTCGCACAGCCGCACCGTGTCGAATCCTCGTTTGTCGATCTCCCGATAGATCACCATCAGGTCGTAGCACTCGTTGTTTTGCACCAGGAATTCGCCGTTCCGGTCGAGTACTTCGCCGCGCAGCGGGTACTGCACTACATGGCGCAGTACATTGGCCTTGGCCATCTCTTCGTAGCGGGCGTCGAAAAGTTGAAGCCACGCCAGC
This sequence comes from Alistipes sp., assembly GCA_029051915.1. Lineage (GTDB taxonomy): Bacteria > Bacteroidota > Bacteroidia > Bacteroidales > Rikenellaceae > Alistipes. Next base: position 7,196 of record JAIDKM010000013.1, read on the forward strand.
CGGCCGAGGAGCAGCAGAAATACCAGCACCACCACTCCTTGCAGCAGGCGCATGCGGGCGAATCCTCCGACCGGGCCGTTCATAGGCGGACAACGAATTTTGCCGTGAACATACGGCTCAGCAGCCAGACCACCGCCACCGTTACCGCGCTGCTCGCAACGACTCGCACCGCCGTGCGCAGCGCATGGCTCCACGAAAGCGCCTCCAGCGTAAAGAAAACCGTATGATGCACCAGCACCAGTACGATCAGGTAGTTCAGGAAAACATGGTGTCCGAGTCGTTCGGGCGAGGGTATCCCGCCTTCGCGCAGGTCGTCGCGGTTATACAGGGAGGTCAGTACCGGTTGACGGACGAATGCCAGCAGCAGCGTCGCCATCGTGTTGATGCCGGCCGTTCCCATCAGAAAGTCCATCGCCGCTCCCATCAGCAGGCCGGCAAGGAGCACCAGCACCGGCAGGGCGTCCACCGGCAGCAGCACCACGAAAGCCACATAAATCAGCGGGTTCAGATAGATGCTCACCGATAGGTTGTCGAACAGGAAGATCTGCAGCAGCACGGTGATCAGAAAAAGCAGCGAATAGGTCGTTACTCGGTACATCGGGGTTTCTAATTGGTGCGGAGGCGTTCTTTCACACCTTCGCTGTGTTGTAGATCCAGGATTTCGCAGGCGTCGCGGTTTTCCACCAGAATCACGTCGGTCAGTCGCGCAGGGTCGGCCGCCAGACGCACACGCACGGTGTAGGAGGTGCGGGTTTCGTCCATCGCGACGCTCTCGATCCGGCCGATCAGCACATCTTCAGGGAAGAATTGCGAGAATCCGGTCGTTACGACTTCTTGACCTCGACGGGGTTCGGCGTATTTCGACAGTTCGCCCATCGACACCACATGGGGATCGGCTCCGTCCCAGTAGATCGATCCGAAATAGTCGGCTCCGGCCAGCTTGCCGCTCGCCCGGAACGAGGTGTTGAGCACCGGCATGACCACCGCATAGCGGTCCGTGCAGTCGACCACGTATCCCAGCATCGCTCCGTTCGGCGCCAGCACCGCCATGTCGGGCACGACTCCGTCGCGGCGGCCGCGGTTGATCGTTACGAAGTTTTGCGAGCGGTTGATCGTGTTCGAGATGACGGTCGCCGTCATCACACGGTATTTCGATTCGCCGATGTCAAGCATGTAGTTCCGCAGGCGGTCGATGTTGGCCGCTTCGTCGTATTGGGCCAGCCGTTCTTCCAGCGTCGCCACCCGTTCGATCAGCATCCGGTTTTCGGCTTCCAGGCGAAAATAGCGGTGCAGGTCGGCGAATCGTTCGTGCACCCAGCCGGCCGCGGCGTTCGAGCGGGCCAGCAGACGGGCTTGGGTGTAGTAGGTCGAGCGCGCATAGTAGCCGATGGCCAGGGCCTCCAGCACCACGAACAGCACCACCAGATAGACACTGCGTATGAACTCGATAAGTTTGTGCACGGCTTCTTTTAATTCAAGATTGCGGACACTGGGCCCGCAATCCGTAAATCGTTATCTTTCAGTTTCGGGTTCAGCTTTCGCCGCCCCGGTTCCGGCCCCTTATTTCATCAGGAACGAGAAGCGGTTGATGTTTTTCAGGGCGATTCCCGTTCCGCGGGCAATGGCTCGCAGGGGGTCTTCGGCCAGGTGGAACGGAATGCCGGTCTTCTCGCTCAGCCGGCGGTCAAGACCTTTTATCAGGGCTCCGCCTCCCGCTAAGTAGATGCCGTTCTTCACAATGTCGGCATACAGCTCGGGGGGCATCGATTCGAGCACCTTCATCAGCGCCGCGTCGATCTTCGTCAACGATTTTTCCAGTGCGTAGGCTATCTCGCTGTAGGAGAGCGACACGGTCTGCGGCAGCGCCGTCAGCATGTTGGGGCCCGTTACCACGAAGTCTTCGGGTTCGTCGTCCAGATCCGACACCGCAGCGCCTACCGAGCACTTGATCGCTTCGGCCGTGCGTTCTCCGATCCGGATGTTGTGTTGTTGGCGGACGTAGCTCTGTATGTCGTTCGTGAAGACGTCTCCCGCTACATTCACCGACTCCGAGCAGACAATGCCGCCCAGCGAGATGCAGGCGATCTCCGACGTACCGCCGCCGATGTCGATCACCATGTTGCCTTCGGGGGCTTCCACATCGAGACCCGCACCCAGGGCCGCCGCCATCGGTTCATAGATCATGTAGACTTCACGGCCTCCGGCGTGTTCGGCCGAGTCGCGCACGGCTCGGATCTCCACGTTCGTCGAGCCCGAGGGGATGCAGATCACCATGCGCAGCGACGGCGCAAAAAGACTGCCCGAGGTCTTGACTTTCTTGAGCATGCCGCGCAGCATCAGCTCCGTCGCGTTGAAGTCGGCGATCACGCCGTCTTTCAGCGGACGGATCGTCTTGATGTTCGGATTGGTCTTCTCGTGCATGTTGCGCGCTTGGCTGCCGATGGCCACCAGCTTGCCCGTATGGACATCGAGCGCCACGATCGACGGTTCGTCGACCACGACCTTGCCGTTATAAAGGATAAGCGTGTTGGCCGTTCCGAGGTCGATGGCCAGCTCCTGCGTCAGTGAAAACAATCCCATAGAGTACTTTTCGTAGCTATTTTCGTAATATGCGGACTATGAATATCTTAAGCCTCGTTTCCCGGGCGGCGGGGCAACTCCCGACTCCCGATACGGAGCTATCCGGACAAAGGTAGAAAAAAGCAAGCAATTTTTTTCTCTTTTCGGGCGATTTTTTTGCACCTTTTTTTTTCGCCCGGGCCGCTCCCCGCGTTCCGACGCATCCGTCCGGGGCGGATACCCGCCCGCCATCGTTCCCGCTCGCCCGCTTCCGGCCGGGGAGGATCGAAATTTGCGGCCCAAAATCGCACGAGCATTCGCAGAATCGCTTTTTTTATTTAACTTTGTATTGCAAAATTCATCCGCATGGAATATAGAATCGGAAAGGAGGCCCGCTGCGCCGTGATCGGCTACGGCAGTTGGGCTACGGCCATCGTCGGACTGCTCGCCGCCAACGAGACGCGCGTCGGTTGGTACATCCGCAATCCCGAGGTGCTCGAAGGGCTCCGCAGCGAGGGGCGCAATCCCCGTTACCTGAGCGACATGGAGTTCGACATGAAGCGCATCGCCGCTTCCGACGACCTCGACGAGGTCGTCCGCCACGCCGACATCCTCGTCTTGGCCGTTCCTTCGGCCTACCTCAAGGAGTTCCTCGCTCCGCTCACCGAGTCGTTGGCCGGCAAGTTCATCATCTCGGCCATCAAGGGCATCGTCCCCGGCGATTACAAGACCGTCGTCGAATACCTGCACGACCACTACGACGTGCCTTACCGGCAGCTCGGGCTCATCACCGGGCCGTCGCATGCCGAGGAGGTCTCCCGGGGCCGGCTCACCTACCTCACGGTCGTCTGCACCGAGTTGGAGAACGCCCGCCGGATCGGCGCGAAGTTCGCCACTCCGTTTTTGCAGCTGAGCTATGCCACCGACCTCTACGGCATCGAGTACGCCGCCATCCTCAAGAACATCTACGCGCTGGCCGTCGGCATCGCCGTCGGTCTGGGTTACGGCGACAACTTCCTCGCCGTGTTGATCGCCAACAGCGCCGGCGAGATGAAGCGCTTCCTCGACGAAAGTTATCCCGATGCGCGCGAGACGCTCGTCTCGGCTTACGTCGGCGATCTGCTCGTTACTTGTTACTCGGTGCATAGCCGCAACCGGCGGCTCGGGCTCCTGATCGGACGCGGTTGTTCCGTGCGCAGCGCCTTGAACGAGATGACCATGGTCGCCGAGGGTTACTTCGCCGCCGACTGCATCCGCCACATCAACACGCGCCACCATGTCGACATGCCCATCGCCGACATGGTCTATCGCATCCTCTACGAGAAGGCTTCGGCCCGGCGGTGCATGAAGGAGTTGACAACCAAGTTAATCTGACACATATCTATTATCTATGAAAACACTGACACTCGACATTCGCAAATCCGGCATCGAGATTTCGGCCGCCATGAAAGAGAAGGCCCAGGCCGCCAACGCATTGCTCCACTCGGGCAAGGGCGCCGGCAGCGACTTCCTGGGGTGGGTTCACCTACCGTCGTCCATCTCCGAGAGCGACCTCGACGCCATCGAGGAGGCCGCCGCCAAGTTGCGCAGCAAGGCCGACCTGATCGTCTGCATCGGCATCGGGGGTTCCTACCTCGGCGCCAAAGCGGTGCTCGAAGCGATGTCCGATCCGTTCAAGCTGCTGCATAAGGAGCAGAAGAATCCCACCGTGATCTTCGCCGGACAGAACATCTCCGAGGATTACATCCACGCCTTGATGACGGCTTCCGAGGAGCACTCCCTCGCCGCCATCGTCATCTCCAAGTCGGGTACGACTACCGAGCCGGCCATCGCTTTCCGCCTCATCAAGGCGGCCATCGAGAAGCGCTACGGCAAGGCCGAGGCCTCCGAGCGGATCGTCGCCATCACCGACCGGGCACGCGGCGCACTCAAAACGTTGGCCACCGACGAGGGCTACCCCACGTTCGTCATTCCCGACGACGTCGGCGGGCGTTTCTCGGTGCTCACGCCCGTGGGTCTGTTGCCGCTCGCCGCTGCCGGCGTCGACATCCGGGCTTTGGTAAAGGGCGCCCGGGAGATGGAGTCGGCTACCGACGAAAAGGTGCCTTTCGACGAGAATCCCGCGGCCATCTACGCCGCCGTCCGCAATGCGCTCTATGCCGGCGGCAAGAAGATCGAGATCCTGGGTTCCTACGAGCCGCAGTTGCAGTACGTCAACGAGTGGTGGAAGCAGCTCTACGGCGAGAGCGAGGGCAAGCAGGGCAAGGGTATCTTCCCCGCCAGCGTAACGCTCACGGCCGACCTCCATTCGATGGGACAGTATATCCAGGAGGGCGAGCGGACGCTCTTCGAAACGATCATCTCGGTCGCCGAGCCGGCCCATAAGGTCTCGATCGAGGCCGACAAGGAGAACCTCGACGGGTTGAACTTCCTCGCCGGCAAGCGCATTTCGGAGGTCAACCGCATGGCCGAGCTGGGCGTGCAGCTCGCCCACGTCGACGGCGGCGTGCCCAACATCCGCATCGAGATTCCGCGCATCGACGCCCATGCGGTCGGCGGCCTGCTCTACTTCTTCGAGAAGGCTTGCGGCATCAGCGGCTATATCTTGGGGGTCAATCCCTTCGACCAGCCCGGCGTCGAGGCTTACAAGAAGAACATGTT